>NZ_JBVVAK010000075.1:0-39559 GCF_055792825.1 Microvirga sp. GN3 | reverse complement strand
GTCCCATGAAATACACCAGCTTTGTGCGGGTCAGCACCCAGGAACCAGCATTTTACGATGCTTCGCGAGGGCGAAGAATCCTTCTGCCCCAAGAAGTTGTGGGTTATTCAGGGCCGACTAATTATAGGGGCCCATGCACAGCACGACCCCGAGCGGCGTGCGCCGGATCTGCCCGATGGTCCCTTCAACGATGAGGAAGCGCGAGTTGCTGCTGTCGAGCTCCTTCAATGCCTCGATGGTGGCCCGGACGTAGTCCACCGTCCGGTCGAACTCCTTCTCCGAGTCGGCCTGGCTCTTGCCGATCTCCCACATGATGAGGCTGACCACCTCCTGCCGGCGGGCGATCATCTGGTTTGTGAAGTTCTGCATGCAGGCGATGCGGTCGGCCACCGTCATGGTCGGCCAGACGCCCCTGCCCTCATCGTAAGCCGCCACCGCCGCAGCGAGGGCCTCCTCGGCTTCCGGTTCTCCCCCAACCGGATAGCTCCCGAGCTCGACCTGCTCTAACGAGCCGTCAGGGTGACGCACGCACACAGGTGACCGGACCGTTTCGACAGGTCCTTTCCAGGACCGTAGCTCCCCATTGACGAGATATACGCGCTGATGAACTGAGGACGGGGGCTGATGCTCGGCAAGCATATCGCTCTCGAAAGGAAACAGCTGCTTAAGCGCGGCAGAGTCAAACATTTCTGTATCTCCTATCTGTTCCTGTCGCTTGCGTCAGCGCGACAGATTTCATCGGAATCTGTCTGTTCAATCCTCTCGGCGAGGAAGACCGACGGTATGGTTATGCTGCTGAAACAAGGGATCTTTCGTTGATCTCCTCTGGTCATCATTTTCATCAGCCTGGAAGGCTGGTAACCGTTCGTTTGGCGCCTTTCTCGTACAGGCTCTTCAAGCCCTTCGTCACAGCGCCGGTGAAGCGCGGGTCCTGGGGAAGATCGTCCCCGAAAACTTCACGCACAGCGAACAGCTCCTCTGCCAAGCGCTCGGCGGAGCCCCCTGCGGATTGAGCCAGCTCCCGCAGCCTTGCTGCTAGGGGATCGCGCACGTCGATGGGCGCGCCTTTCTCATCCAAGCCCGTGACATAGCGCATCCAGGCTGCCACCCCGAGAGACAGCCGCGCGATGGAGGCGCCCTCGCGCAGCCGGTCGCGCACTGTTCCCAGGAGGCGCTGCGGGAGCTTCTGAGAACCGTCCATGGCGATCTGCCAATTGCGGTGCTTCAGGGCGGGGTTCTTGAAGCGCTCGATGAGCGCTCTCTTGTAAGAGGTCAGATCGGCTCCCGGCGGCATGTGGAGCGTCGGGGTGACCTCCTCGTCCATGAGCCCTTCGATCAGCCGCACGAAGGCCGGATCTGCCATGGTGTCTGCAACGGTCTCGTACCCTGCGAGATAGCCGAGATAGGCCAGGGTCGAGTGGCTTCCGTTGAGCAGCCTGAGCTTCATGTGCTCATAGGGCTCGACATCGGCGACGAACTCGGCGCCTGCCCTCTCCCAGGCCGGTCGTCCCTGCGGAAAGCGGTCTTCAATCACCCATTGCGTAAAAGGCTCGGTCACGACGGGCCAGACATCCTCGACGCACAGGGCATTGCTAATCCGCTTACGATCTTCGTCTGTTGTCGCGGGAACGATCCGGTCAACCATGGTCGAGGGGCAGGAGACCTCATCCGCCACAAAGCGTCCGAATTTGGGATCGCCAAGTTCCGCAAAACGGATGAGGACCTGCCGCACGGTTCGGCCGTTCAACGGGAGGTTATCACAGGAGAGTACTGTCAACGGCGGCACACCTTTCGCTTGGCGGCGACGCAGCGCTTCAATGATGAAGCCGAGAGCAGACCGCGGCGCGCCAGGATAGGCGAGATCATGCACGACATCCGGGTGGGCTTCGTTCAGGGCACCAGTCGCTGGGTCGTGACAATAGCCCTTCTCGGTCACTGTGAGGGACACAATTCGGGTCCGCGGATCGGACATCACGTCCAAAAGATCATCCTGAGCTCTTGGCGCGACGATGATACGCTGGATAGCGCCAATCAAACGCAAGTCTTCCCCGGCTTGTGATCGAACCGAAACGGTATAGAGGTTGTCCTGGGGCGTGAGTGCATCGTAGATTTCTGGGCTGCGTAGGCTTGCAGCCACAATTCCCCAACGCGGATCCTGAGCGAGAACATCGTCCGTATAGAAGGCCTGGTGCGCCCGATGGAACGCCCCCACACCGAGATGAACGATACCAGCGGTGACGGCTCTCCTGTCATAGCAGGGGCGTCGAACGCTTGGTGGGAGATGGTCGGTTATGGCATTGCTCAGGCGCGTCAGCATCATAGCCTCCATGTCTCGTTCGGTTGTTCGTACTGAGATTGGCAGCCTGTTCTGAAGCGAAGCTAGGCTGAACCTTGATACTAAAAGTATCCGCTGTTGCTCGTGCTAATGCTTTTGCCCGCCCGATCATGCGCGGTTATCCGTGCTTTCATATGGGCTGTGAGGGCAGCCGCCTTGTCAGGCGAGAACGTGAGCCCGAGTTTTGAGCGGCGCCACAAGACATCCTCCACATCTCGTGCCCATTCCTGATCCATCAGGTAGTCAACCTCGTTTTCGCCGAGATCTGCGTCGAAGATCCGTCCCAGCTCTCCCTTGGCACCAAGAATCTGCCGGGTCCGCGTCCCATAGTTGCGAGCCAGCCGGCGGATCGTTGTTTCGGGGACGGCAGGCGCCTCCTTCTTGAGTTGAGACACCAAGGCTTCAAATCCCTGGACGGGGAAGTCGCCTCCAGGCAGCGTCGCTCCAGCCGTCCACGTGGCTCCGCGGGCGCCGAGCACCTCTTCGATCTTCTCCAGGACAGACTCGGCCAAGCGCCGATAGGTTGTGATCTTTCCGCCGAAGATGTTGACGATGGCGCCATCCTGGGTCGTTCCGTCGACTTTGATGACATAGTCTCGGGTGGCTTCCTGAGCCATCGACGCACCATCGTCGTACAGGGGACGAACACCGGAATAGCTCCAGACCACATCGCCGGGCGTGATGCCACGCTCGAAATACTCGGACGCCGCCTCGCACAGGTAGGCAATTTCCTCGTCCGAAATCTGTACCCTGTCGGGGCTTCCGCCAAAATCCCGGTCGGTCGTTCCGATCAGGGTGAAGTCGCCCTCGTAGGGAATGGCGAAGATGATCCGATTATCCTTGTTCTGGAAGATGTAGCATCGATCGTGATCGAACAGCTTCCGGACCACGATATGGCTGCCCTGGACGAGCCGGACATGGCGGCGTTCGTTTTCACTGATCGATTGACGGAGAACCTGATCGACCCATGGGCCGGCTGCGTTCACCACGAGCTTCGTCGTCACCTCGCGGATCTGCCCCGTCTCCTGATCCGTCAGTTCGATAATAAAGGTTCCATCACGGCGCCGGAGCCGCGTGACTTTCGTGCGTGTCAGGATCTCGGCGCCCCGGTCTGCGGCATCTCGTGCATTGAGGGCGACAAGCCGAGCATCCTGCACCCAGGCGTCTGAGTATTCAAAGGCCCTGGTATACCCCCCGCGCAGGGGCTTTCCGGCCGGATCACGCGCGAGATCGAGCGTTCGCGTTTTTGGAAGCAGCTTCCGGCCGCCGATATGATCATACAGGAACAGACCGAGCCGTAGGAGCCAGGCCGGCCGCAGACCCCGGTGATGAGGCAGGACGAAGCGGAGTGGCCAGATGATGTGGGGCGCCATCGACCAGAGTACCTCGCGCTCCATCAGGGATTCTCTGACGAGGCGGAACTCATAATGCTCAAGGTAGCGCAACCCGCCGTGGATCAGCTTGGTGGAGGCTGACGAGGTCCCGCTGGCCAGATCCTGCATTTCGGCGAGAAGGACGCTGTAGCCGCGTCCGACCGCATCACGGGCGATTCCGCAGCCATTGATGCCGCCGCCGATCACGACGATGTCGAATTCTGAGTGAGCCATAGTGATTCCCTTCAGATGCGATCCTGCGAGCGTCGGTCAGGGCCCCTGCCAAATCGTCCGCTGCACAGCGCGCCGCCAGCCGGCGAGAGCCCGCTCGCGCTCGTCTTCGACCATTGCCGGCTCGAACCGGTGATCGGCCCGCCAACTGCGGGCAAATCCCTCACTATCGGGCCAGACTCCGACGCCGCACCCGGCCAGCCAAGCCGCACCCAAAGCCGTCGTTTCGAGAATGACAGGCCGGTCGACAGGGCTGTTCAGAATGTCGGCGAGGCGCTGCATCGTCCAATCACTCGCCACCATGCCGCCATCCACACGCAGAACCGTATTGGCTGCGGCCGACCAATCTTGACGCATGGCATCGAGAAGATCCCGCGTCTGGAAGCACACGGATTCCAGCGCTGCCCGCGCGATTTCATTCGGGCCGGTGTTGCGCGTGAGGCCATAGAGCGCTCCACGTGCATCGGGTTGCCACCATGGCGCTCCGAGGCCGGTGAAGGCGGGAACGAGATAGACCTCCTGCTGTGGATCGGCCTGTGCCGCAAATGATCCGGATTGATCCGCGCGCTGGAGAATGCCGAGCCCATCACGCAGCCATTGGACAGCAGCCCCTGCAATGAAGATTGAGCCTTCAAGCGCATAGGTTGTGCGACCGTTGATGCGGTAGGCAATGGTGCTCAGCAGACGGTTCTTCGAGGGCACGCGTTCATGCCCCGTGTTGAGGAGCGCAAAGCAGCCCGTGCCGTAGGTGGACTTCATCATCCCTGGCGAGAAGCAGGCCTGTCCGACGGTGGCTGCCTGCTGGTCGCCGGCCACACCACGGATGGGGATCGCCACGCCGAACAGGCCGGGATCCGTGGTGCCGAAATCGTCGATGCAGTCCCTGATCTCGGGCAGGATGGCACGCGGTACCCGGAACAGGCGCAGCAGATCCTCGTCCCATTCGCCGGTGTCGATGTTGCACAGCATAGTCCGCGAGGCATTGGTCGCATCGGTGACATGGCGCCGTCCACCGGTGAGATGCCAGAGCAGCCAGGTGTCGACCGTCCCGAAGGCAAGATCGCCACGCTCGGCCCGTGCCCTGGCACCTTCGACATTATCCAGAATCCATGCGATCTTCGTGGCGGAGAAGTACGGATCCGCGAGAAGACCGGTCCGATCGGTAATCAGCGTCTCGGATCCATCGGTCTTCAGCGCGGCGCAGCGATCCGCCGTGCGTCGATCCTGCCAGACAATGGCATTATGGATGGCGCGTCCCGTCTCACGATCCCAGACAACCACGGTCTCGCGCTGGTTGGTGATCCCGATGGCCGCGATGTCCGAGGCTGCCAATCCCGCATCGGCCAGCGCGGATCGCATGGTTTCCACGATCGTGCGCCAGAGATCCTCGGGATCGTGCTCGACCCAGCCCGGTTTCGGATAGATCTGGGGGAACTCGCGCTGAGCAAGACCGCGAATCCTGTAAGTGCCATCGAAGACGATGGCACGGGACGACGTGGTACCCTGGTCAAGCGCCAGTACGAAGTCAGCCATGCGCTCCTCTCCTTTCTGACGCGGACATCGGTCGCTCACACTCCAGCGATGTTGATGTATTTGATCTCAAGGAAGCCCTCGATGCCGTATTTCGAGCCCTCACGGCCGAGCCCCGACTGCTTCACGCCGCCAAACGGCGCCATCTCGTTGGCGAGTGCCGGCGTGTTCACCCCGACCATGCCGCTCTCGAGCGCCTCCGCCACGCGCCAGACGCGGGCCATGTCCTTGGCATAGAAATACGACGCCAGCCCGAACTCCGAGTCGTTCGCCATCGCGATCACCTCGGCCTCGTCCGTGAACGAGATGATCGGCGCCAGCGGCGCAAACGTCTCCTCCTTGGTCACCGTCATGGCTTGCGTCACACCGGTCATCACCGTCGGCTCGAAGAACGTGCTGCCGAGGTCCGAGCGCTTGCCGCCCACCACCAGCGTGCCGCCCTTGGCCAGCACGTCGGCGACATGCTCCTCCATCTTGGCCACGGCGCGCTCGTCGATCAGCGGCCCCATGGCCACGCCGGCCTCGGTGCCGCGGCCGAGCTTGAGCGCCTTGGCCTTGGCGGCGAGCTTGGCGGCAAAGGCCTCGGCCACGCCCGCCTGGACATAGATCCGGTTGGCGCAGACGCAGGTCTGGCCGGCATTGCGGAACTTCGACGCCATCGCGCCCTCGACCGCCGCGTCGAGATCGGCATCGTCGAACACGATGAACGGCGCGTTGCCGCCGAGCTCGAGCGACAGCCGCTTGATGCCGTCGGCCGCTTCCTTCATCAGCCAGCGCCCGACCCCGGTCGAGCCGGTGAAGGTGATCTTGGCCACCTTCGGGTTGTGGCAGAACTCCTCGCCGATCGGCTTGGCCTCGCCGGTGATCACCGAGAACGCGCCCTTCGGCACCCCGGCCCGCTCGGCCAGCACGGCGAGCGCCAGCGCCGAGAGCGGCGTCTGGGCGGCGGGTTTCAGCACCATGGTGCAGCCGGCCGCCAAGGCCGGGCCGACCTTGCGGGTGATCATGCCATTGGGGAAGTTCCAGGGCGTGATCGCCGCGCACACCCCGACCGGCTGTTTCAGCACCACGATGCGCTGGGACGGCGTGGCGCCGGGGATGACGTCGCCGTCGATGCGCTTGGCTTCCTCCGCGAACCATTCGATATAGGCCGCGTTCGAGATCACCTCGGCCTTGGCCTCAGGAAGCGGCTTGCCCTGCTCGGTGGTGAGGATCAGCGCCAGGTCGTCGGCGTTGGCGATGATCAGGTCGTACCATTTCCTCAGGATCGTGCTGCGCTCCTTGGCGGTGCGCTTCGCCCAGTCCTTCTGCACCGCGGCCGCGGTGTCGATCGCCCGCCGTGCGGCGTCGGGGCCGAGGTCAGGCACCTGAGCGATGATCGCACCGTCATAGGGGTCGGTGACGGGGATCGTCCCGCCGTCGGGCGCATCGATCCACTTGCCCGCCACATAGGCCCGGGCCTCGAGAAGAGCCGGGTCCTTCAAGGCAAGGGTGCGATTTCCGGCAGGCGTTGCATGCTTGGTCATGATGAAGCTCCTAGGAGACGGATGAGGGCGGGCGCACCGAGCGACACGCCCGACAGGAACAGAAGGACGAACACGATGCGCCGCATCGTGTTCGATGAAATAGGGGGCGGCCAGCGTCGGGCCGTGTAAGTTGCGCCCATCACCAGCGGGACAGCAAGGAGCCCCCACCAGACCGAGCCGTGAGGCAGATTGCCGGAGAAGGCGACAACGCCGTTACGCACCACGGCATTCAGCGCGAAAACTGTTACCAGGGTCTCGCGAACTTTCACATGGGGCATGGGCTGGCGGTAGAAGTGATAGACGAGCGGTGGGCCTGCCGTCGAAAACATTCCCCCCATCAGTCCTGCAATCCCACCGAAGAAGAGAAACGAGGCGTCGTTGGACTGGCGTGCCAGAGGCTCTGGTCGGCTCGCGAGCTGCAGACTCGAGACGATGATGACGAGCCCGAGAATAATGCGCAGAATATCGGCGCGAGTGCCTGCGAGCCATTCGAGAAGGACATAGCCGGCAAAGAGCATAGGAATGCTGCTCGCCATGACGATCCAGAACTCACGCCAAGCGACATCGTGCCAGCCTTTCAGGAGCATTTGCGCGGCATTGACGAGCGTGAGAATGCTCACGAGCATTGCGGCGTCCGGCAAGGACAGCAGGCCCGTGAGCCCAATTCCGCCCATGGTGATGAGCCCGAAGGCAAAGCCGGTGAGGGTCTGCGCGTAAGCCGCAACGCTCGTGAGCAGCAGAAAGCCGATGATGGCCTCGGGCGACATAACTTACAGCGACCTCAACCCGGCGAACAGCCCCGCGAAGCGCGAGCCGGCCCGATAGAAGACAGGCGGCTGGCCGAAAGGCGCAGCGACGGTCACCTCCTGCCCGCCCTCGATCGCCTGATCGGACCAGACATGGATCCACTCCGCTCCTTCGGGGAGATAGGTGGTCCACTCGGTCCTGCCGGCCTGCCAGACAGGCGCGACGAGCAGATCGGGGCCGTAGAGATAGGCATCATGGATCGCATAGGTCCGTGCGTCGTCCTCGAAATGAAGGAACAGGGGGCGCTGCACCGGAAGGCCATGGGCGGACGCTTCCGCCGCAAGCGATTTCAGGTACGGCACGAGGTGCACGTAAACCCTGGTCATCCTGGCGAAATGCGCGAGAACCTCTGGGTCCTGATCGATCTGCAGGTTGTCGCTCGGCCGGTTGCCCTCATGCGTGCGCATGACCGGCGTGAAGGCTCCCATCTCGGCCCAGCGCATGATGAGCTCGGCCGTGCGGACATTGCCGAAGAGGCTGGTATAGCCACCAATATCCGAATGGTGATAGGCATTGCCGAGAAGGCCTGAGGACAGCGCGCCTGAGATCACGGTCACGAGGCCATCATGGCGCGTGAAGTCGACCGACTGGTCACCGGCCCAGAGCAAGGGGCAATGCTTCTGGACGCCCGTGTAGCCGGCGCGCATGAAGAACAGGATCTCGCCCGTCTTGCCCCGGCTCTCGACGCCGCGGGCATTCACCTCGGCCCATAGGGTCGGCCAGGCGTTATGCATGAGCTTCGCATTGATGCCGTTCGCAAGATGAACGTCGATCGGCAGATACTCGCCGAAATCCGCCATCCATCCCGAGAGGCGGAAGTCGAGCATGTTCTGGCCAATTACGCGCTCGGCAAACCAGGCTGCCGCATCCGGATTGGTGAAGTCGACGACGCCACAATCGAACTCGCCGAAATCGACGAGAGCCGTCTTCCCGCTCGCGTCCTTCGCGAAATAGCCCGCCGCCTCCGCTTCCGGAAACAGAGAGCCGTCAACGGCGAGATAGGGGTTGACGTAGCCGAGAAAGCGGATGCCGCGATCCTCAAGCTCTGCGATGCGCTGGCGCAGGGCCGGATAGCGCTCGTCATTGGCCTTCCAGTCCCAGAACAGGCGTGCCCCGAAGGACGTGTGACGCAGGCCCACCCAATCCTCGCACCAGAGGCCTGACACTTTTGTGCCGGCGGCCATGATCGTCTCCAGCCGCTCGAACGATTTCGCGCCATCCTTCAGGCCGATGATCGCGCCGTTATAGACCCACTCGGGCAGCGGTGGCTGGCGGCCGAAGCGGTCCGCCATCGCCTCGACCAGTGCAATGAATGTAGGGCGAGCGGTGATCTCGATTCGCTCCGGCACGGCCCAGATCTCGATCTCGTGGCAATCGTCCTTCCTGAAGTCGAAGGCCGAATAAGCCGTCGTCTCCACGTGCAGAGCGTAGTGCCGCGAGGAGAGGTAGGTCGGCTGCGGATAATTGGTATTCCAGTAATCGCCGCCCGCCTTGCCGGTGACATCCGCCTTGTGGGTGATCTCCGTCGTCTTGTCGCGTCCCACGCCCGGCTCGGACGTCCAGAGCGGGAACCTGCGACCGCGCATGTCGAAATAGGACATCTGCTCGCCGCCGCTCCAGACATGCTCATCGCTCTCGGCAACGACACGCAGCCACACGCGATTGATCGACGGGTCGGCATTCGCGAACCCGACGGTGGTGTTGGAGCCGCCACTCGAAACGACAAGTCGCATCCTCACCGGCTGCCCGGGAGCGGCGGAGAAGGCGATCTCCGATCCCGATACGACCGCATGGGCCAGCGGTGTGCGCTCGACCACGTAGTCCTCGATGTCGAAATTGCCGCGGTACATGTCCATCCGCTCCTCGCCACGGCCAACGAAAAGGCAAGGAGCATCACTGCGGTGACGAAGGATAACCTTTTCGTCGACGATTAGGTTGAAGCCGTTGGCGATTGTCTGGATCGGCATGGGAGTTCTCAATTCTGGGTCAGGCCGGCATCGACGATGAAGTTTGCACCGGTGCATCCGGTGCTTTCGTCCGAGCCGAGGAAGAGCGCCATCCTGGCTATATGACTGGCGTCGAGCCGGAACTTCAGCGCCTGGAGGTCGAGGAACTGCTGGTTCAGCTCCGGCGTCAGCCAGAGCGCCTTCTGGCGTTCGGTGAGGATCGCGCCCGGCACGATGCAGTTCACGCGGATACCGGAAGGGCCGAGTTCCCGGGCCAGCGTCCGGGTCATGCCGTTGATCGCTGCCTTCGCGGTAGTGTAACCTACCATCCCGGGGCGGCCTCGCATCCAGGAGATCGAGCCGAGCATGATGACCGAGCCCTGCCCCGCCTTCGCCATGCCGTTTGAGACGGCCTGGGTGGCGAAGAACTGGTGATCAAGATTCAGCGCTAGGGCGCGCCGCCAGTCATCCGGCTCCACCTCGGACATGTCGTGCCGGTCGTCCTTTCCGGCATTATTGACGAGAACATCGACTCCGCCCTTGTCGCGCTCGATCCGCGCGAGTACATCCCGCAGCGCCGCAATATCGGTCACGTCGCAGGCATGGAACGTTGCGCCGGTGGCGGAGGCCAGGGTCTCGCCCACGTCCTTGGCAATATCGATAAAGGATACCCGCGCGCCCTGCGTCACGAAAGCCCTCACAATCTCCTCGCCGATGCCGGACGCACCACCTGTGATGACCACGGAGCGGTTCTGCAAGGAGCGGTATTGAACGCTTGTGTAATCGAACGACATCGAAGTCCGTGCCTCAGATGGATGAATCAAATTTGTATTCGGGCTGCCCCGGCACATCGACCGACATGGAGAAGAGGCTGCCGGAATGTGGAAGTTCCGCCAGTTCCTCCTCGGAGCGGCCCGTGCGTGCGGATGTGACATAAAGTGTCTTCAGGTTGGGCCCGCCGAAGCACACCATGGTCGGGCAACGGGCTGGAACAGAATACTCCGCCAGCAGGCGCCCATCCGGCGCATAGCGCTGGATGCGCCCGCCCTCGAAGAGCGCCGTCCAGTAGCAACCCTCCTGGTCCACCGCTGCGCCGTCGGGCCTGCCGCGGTCGGTCTCGGTCGGCTCCAGACGCACGAAGAGAGTCTTGTCCGTCGCCTCACCTGTCTCCGGATCGTAGGCATAGCGCCATATTGTGAAGGTGGGCGTGTCGGAATGATAGAGAATGCGTCCATTCGGCGAGAAAGCAACGCCGTTCGAGGTCAGAAGACCGCCAGCCATCGCCACGAGACCCCATTTGTCATAGCGATAGAGATGCGCCTTGCCGCCAGCTTTCGGCTCGTCAATGGTTCCGGCGAGGAAGCGGCCTGCGGGATCGATGCGGCCGTCGTTGAAGCGGCTGGTGCGCTGGTCCTCCGGATTCTCGGCAAGCTTCACCTCAGGTTTGCCGCAGGCATCCAGAAGCCAGATGCCGGAACGAAATCCGGCGATGAAGCCGCCCCCCTTGCGAAATCCGTAGCACCCGATTTCCTCGGGCATGTTCATGGTGCGGTGCTCGCCTGTGGCAGGCGTGAAGCGGTGGAGCGCCCTGCCCTTGATATCGACGAAGTAGAGCGCCTTCTCCTCGACGGACCATTGGGGACACTCACCGAGTTCAACCCTGACATCAAGTGTGACAGTCAAGCTCATCGGAGGACCTCCACGCCGAAGCGGACCTTTGCCGACATGCGCTCACCCGGGCTCAGCACCGTCAGGCCGTGATCGGGAATGTCCGGCCGGTTGATGGCATTGTTGACGTGGCTTACGGGCTCGACGGCAAAGAAATCGCGGCCGGCGGGCACATAAATGACGAGATGGCCGAAGGTCGGTTCGGCCTCCAAGCGGATTTCGAGCTTTTCCTGTTCGAAGACAATGCGAGCGGTTCCGCTCCAGCCCCTGAAGCAGTTGTCGAGACGTGCTTCTCTGAGGTCGCGCAGCTCTCGATAGTCCCACTTCTCCGGAACAGGAAGGGCATTCGTCGGCAGAGAATCATCGCCGTTCGGATAGACGCCCTCCGTCACGAATTGCAGGCGAACGCCGGGACGTCGGGGGAAGAATGGGTGGAGACCGAGACCGGCCGGCATGGCGCGGCGATCCTCGTTTTCAAGAACGAGCGTGAGCGTCAGACCATCGGGGTCGAGAGCGAAGATCTGTTCGGCGCGATAGGCGAAGGGCCAGTCTTTCGCTTCGTCTCCCTCGGGCCGATGAACGAAGCCGAGGCGGCAACGGGTCCCGCTGGCTTCTATGACCTGCCAGGGCTTCTGCCAGGCGTTGCCGTGAATGGAATGCGGATGGTCGCCGAAGTTCAGGGCCAGCTGATACCCCGTGCCTTCGAATGTGAAGCGGCCATTCGCGATCCTGTTGGAATAGGGAATGAGCGGATAGCTGCAGGTCTGGCGGACAAGGCCCTCACGCAAGGCCTGCTCGGGCATCTCGCGCATGATGGCCATGCCGTCGCGCCAGAAGCCCACGATGGCTCCGCCGACGGACGGAGCCAGATTTAGCCCGAGAGCGCCATTCCTGAGCGAGACGGTCAGCGGAGCCTCCAGAGGTTTCAGTAGGCGGCAGCGGGCGCGGCGGGAACAGATGCTGCATCGCCGCGTAGATCGCCGAGCCACTCGGAGGCGCGGCTCGTCATCATGGCAATATCGGATGCAACCGCCACATAGCTGTAGCCGTAACCGATGAAGCGGCGCACCATGTCCGGATTCGGACCGACGATCCCGACCGGCTTGCCTGCGTCGTGGGCCGCTTTTGCAGCCTTCCCGATCAGCGCCTGAACCTCAGGATGAGCGATATTGCCGATATGCCCCATCGCGGCGGCGAGATCGCCCGGCCCGACGAAGAGTGCATCGATGCCCGGGACGGCAGCGATCTCCGGCAGGCGCTCGATCGCTTCCGGCGTTTCCAGCTGGACGATGACCGCCACCTGATCGTTGGCGCGTTTCAGATAATCCACCGCGCGCCCGAACCGCGAGCCGCGATGCACGGCCGCCACGCCGCGCACGCCCTCGGGAGGATACTTGGCGTAGGAGACCGCCAATCGTGCCTCTTCGGCTGTCTGGACGAACGGCACCATGATGGTCTGCGCGCCCGCATCCAGCACGCGCTTGACGAGAACTTGGTCGTTCCAGGCGAGACGCACCACCGCATCGGCCGGGGTGCAGCCGATGGCGCGCAGGATATGGGCGAGGTCCGCAACCTCGATCGGCACATGTTCCATGTCGACGACGAGGAAGTCGAAGCCGGAATAGCCCATGGCTTCGGCAGTAGCGGGAGCGGCTGCCATCAGCCACGTGCCGAGCGGCGGGTTCGGGCCCGCTCCCTTCCGCCATCCTTTGAAACGGTTCTCGATGCTGATCATGACGGACCCTTAGAAAATCGACGGCTCGACCACCGGGCCGGGCGTGCTGAGGAAATCGAAGTCACAGCCTTGGTCGGCCTGTGAAACGTGGCGCTGGTAGAGAGCCGCGAAGGAGCGCTGGTAGGTGTGGGCCGTTGGTTTCCATTCGGCACGGCGGCGTGCGAGCTCCTCCTCGTCGACACGCATGTCGAGGCGGCCGGCTTCCACGTCGAGTTCCACGAGATCACCGGTCTTGAGCAGAGCGAGCGGCCCGCCCACGGCGGCCTCGGGCGTGACATGGAGAATGCAGGTGCCGTAATGGGTGCCGCTCATGCGCCCATCGCAAATGCGCACCATGTCGCGCACACCCTGTTTCAGGAGCTTCTTGGGGATCGGCAGATTGCCCCATTCGGGCATGCCCGGCGCACCCACGGGGCCAGCATTGCGGAGCACGATGACCGTATCTTCCGTGATATCGAGATTCGGATCGTCAATGGCCCGGTTCATCTCGGCCGGGCTGTCAAACACGAGGGCCGGACCGACATGCTTGAGGAACTTCGGATTTGCTGCCGATGATTTCATGACTGCACCGCTGGGTGCGAGGTTGCCACGCAGGAGGGCGAGCGTCTTGCCCCGCGAGAGCGGCACGACCGGATTGTCTTCAGCCCGGATGACGTCATCGTTCCAGCACTCGGCCCCAGCGATATTTTCGCCAAGAGACTTGCCGTTCACGGTCATTGCATCGCGGTCGAGATGACGCTCGAGCTTCTTGAGCTGTGCCAGGAGCCCGCCAGCAAAGTAAAAATCCTCCATCAGGTATTCGCCCGACGGAAAGAGATTGGCGCAGACCGGCACTTGGCCCGCCATCTCCGACATGTCGTCCAGCGTGAGGTCCACGCCCGCACGGCGGGCCATAGCGACGAGGTGGACGGCAGCATTGGTGGACCCACCCAGCGCCATGTAGGCGACGAGCCCGTTGCGGAAGCTGCGCGCATCGAGGAAGCGGGAAGGCTTCATGTCCTCCCAGATCATCTCCATGATGCGCTCGCCGCAGGCCGAGGCCATTCGCGGATGGCCGCTATCCGCGGCCGGAATGGAGGATGCGCCGGGGAGCGTCAAACCCATGGCATCCACGATGGACGTCATGGTGGACGCTGTGCCCATGGTATTGCAGGTGCCGATGGAACGGGTCATCCGGCTTTCCAGGTCGACCCAATCCTGTGGCGAGATGTTGCCGGCCCGAAGCTCGTCCCAGTATTTCTTGGTGTGGGTGCCCGCTCCGGTCTTCTGGCCACGCCATTGTCCATTCGACATGGGTCCCGCCGGGCAGTAGATCACCGGGATATCCATGCTGATCGCGCCCATGAGGAGCCCGGGCGTGGACTTGTCGCAGCCGCCGAGAAGCACCGCACCGTCGATCGGGTGCGAGCGCAGGAGCTCCTCCACCTCCATGGCGAGGAAGTTGCGATAGAGCATCGTGGTGGGCTTTACCATCACCTCGCCGACCGACAGGGCCGGCAACTCCACCGGATAGCCGCCCGCCTGCCAGACGCCGCGCTTCACGGCCTCGGCCCGATCGCGCAGATGCGAATGGCATGGGCTCAAATCGCTCCAGGTGTTGATGATGGCAACGACCGGCTTTCCGAGGAACTCCTCTCGGCGCAACCCCATCTGCTGAGTGCGCTGGCGATGCGCGAAGCCGCGCATGTCGTCGGAGGCGAACCAGCGCTGGCTCCGCAACTCCTCGATAGGTCGGCGTGTCATTTCAAAAGTTCCTTATCCCTTGATGCCGCCAGAGGTCAGGCCGGATACGACGCGCTCTTGGAAGATCACGATCAGGACAGCGACAGGCACGATGCCCACAACAAGCGCCGCCGAGATTACCGGCCAGGGGAAGGCGAACTCACCCTGGTAGAGCGTGATGCCGACCGGAAGCGTGCGCAGCATCGGGTTAGAGTTGAACGAGAGCGCGAGCAGGAACTCGTCCCAGGAATTCACGAAGGCGAGAATCCCTGCGGTGAAGACGCCGGGGGCCGCGAGCGGCACCACTACCTTGAAGAGGGCGCCCAAGCGGGTGCAGCCGTCGATCATGGCGGAGTTCTCGAGATCGCGCGGAATGCCCTCGAAGAACGAGACCAGGATCAGAGTGCAGACCGGCAGGCTCAGGACCGTATAGGGCAGAATGAGGGCCACCCACGTATTGAGCAGGCCGAGGGCGCGCATGATCTCAAAGAGAGGCACGAGCAGCGTGACCAGAGGAAAGGTCGAAACTGCGATGATCGCGGACAGGATCAGATCCCGCCCCCGGATCTGGAGCCGGGCCAGTGCGTAGGCCGCCAGAACGGATATGAAGAGCGTCAACGCGGTGGAGAGAATCGCCACCATGAAGCTATTGAACAGGAACAGCAGTAGCGGCTGGTCGGTGAAGGCACGCAGATAATTGGCGATCGTCGGCGCGTGAGGCAGCCATGTGATCGGCTTGGCGGTCAACTCGGCTTCCGTCTTGAGCGACGTGAACAGGATCCACAGCGCCGGGAACATCCCGTTCATGACCAAGATGAACCCGATCAGAATGCGCAGCGGCTTGCCGGAGAAGATCGAGCGGTTGGCAAGTGTATCGTGGCTCATGGCTGTCACCCCTTGGCCCGGATCATGCGCAGGTAGATCGCCGTCACACCCATGGAGAGGGCGAACATGACCACGGCGAGCGCGGAGCCGTAACCGAGATCGAGGAAGTCGACCGTATTCTGGTGGATGTACATGGCGAGCGTCGCGGTAGAAGTGCCCGGGCCGCCGCGTGTCATGGTGAAGGGAATGTCGAAGGTCTGCAGCGCCGTGATGGTGCGGAAGATCAACGCCACGACGATGGAGGGCTTGAGCAGCGGCAGCGTGATTTCGAAGAACTGCCTGAGGCGCCCTGCCCCATCCACCTCCGCCGCCTCGTAGAGCGAGCGTGGAATCGTCTGGAGACCGGCGAGGATGATGAGCGCCATGAAGGACGAGGTCTTCCAGATGATCGTCAGGCAGATCGCCGCAAAGGCCCAGTTGGCGGAATTGAACCAGATTATACCTTCGAAGCCGAGGCGCCGAAGCAAGTCGTTCACGACGCCATATTCGGAATGGAAGAACCACGCGAAGATGAGGCCTGCGAACGCGAGTGGCAGAGCCCACGGTATCAGAAGCGAGAGGCGGACCGGCCATTTCGTCTTAAACGGCAGATTCGCCATAAGGGCGAGCGCCAGACCGACAAGCAGCGCACCCGGAACCGTGATGAGCGTGATAAGAACCGTGTTCCAGGTCGTCTCCCAGAACACCGGGTCCTCCAGCATGAGAGAATAATTCTCAAGCCCTGCGAAGGTCGCCGGTGCGCCCGAGGTCAGAGATAGGTTCTGGAAGCTCGTCCAGATCAGACGGCAGACGGGATAGACGATAATGAGTGCCAGCAGCAATGCCGCCGGCAACAGCAGCAGCATGGCCAGGGTGCGCTCGCTCGGATCGAGGAACCGCGTCCACCATTTCGTGCCGCTCTCGTTATGTGCCGTCACTAAGGTTGTTTCGCTGGCCGTTGCCATCGTCATGATCCTGCCCGGGTGCAACGTGGGGGATGGATATCCGTGGGCATCCATCCCATGGGTTTGAGTGTGGATTAGCGCAGGACGCGGCGCAGGCGGCCTTCCATCTGCGTGGCGCCTTCCTCCGGCGTCGATTGTCCAGCCAGAACGGCGTTGACAGTGGTGCGGATGATATCGCTCACTTCGTTGTAGCGGGGCGTCACCGGACGAGCCTTCGCGGTCTCCACCACCGGACGGGCGTTGGCGAACCACGGAACGGCCTTGGTCACGTCCGAGTCCGTGTAGACATCCGGAAATTGCGGGAGCAGAGCGGCGTTGATCGCCATGAACTCCGAAGTCTCGGGGCTCGACAGATACTGCACGAATTTCTGCGCTTCCGTCTTGTTGTTGGAGTATGCAGACACGCCCCATTCCCAGCCGCCGAGGCAGGAGGCCGGCTGACCGCCCTTCACGGCGGGCAGCTTCACGACGCCGACCTTGTCCTTCACGGCGGATTCAGCTCCTTGGAACTGCCCCCAGGCATAGGACCAATTGACGGCAAAGAGCACGTTGCCGGCCTGGAACTCCTTGCGGGTGTCATCGGTGGCGACTTCCGCGATGTTCTTCTTGGCGACGCCCTGATCGACGAAGTCCTTCCACAATTTCAGGGACTTCACCGCGGTATCCTTGTCGAAGGACAGCTTGCCATTGGAGACGAGCTGCTTGCCCATGCTCCAGTACGGCAACAGGAAGGTGCAGACCGCGCCCTCAATCGCCTTGCCCTGGAAGGAGAGCCCCTGAAGATTCGGATCCTTCTCGGCCTCAGTGACTTTCTTCGCCGCAGCAGCAAGCTCGTCCCAGGTCTGCGGCGGCTGGATGCCGTGCTTCTCCAGAAGATCCTTGCGGTAGTAGAGGAACATGGCATCGGCAAAGGCCGGCAAGGCCACGACCTTGCCGTCGACGGTGTTCGCCTCGGCATAGGCGGGGAGGTAACGCTTCATGTAGGCGTTGGCATCGCTGCCGAGTGTCTCATTGAACGGAACCGTCCAGCCGGCCGCCGCATATTGCGCTGGGCGGATCACATCGAGGATCATGACATCGAGTGAGGAATCCTTCGCCGTCATGACCGTGTTGAGGTATTGCGCCTGCGCCTCGGAGGTGTTGCCTCCGGTCTCGATGGTCACCTTCACGTTCGGGTTTTTGGCCTCGTACATGTCAAAAGCCTTGCGCCAAACATCCGGACGATGCTGGCTGGAGACGAATACACGCAGATTGGTCTGAGCCATGGCGGCGGATGCCGACAGGGTGACAGCCACGCCGGCCAGAAGCAGCTTCATGGACTTATTCAATGTCATCATTCCCTCCGTGGAAGTTTGGCAGTGCCGGTTCCTTGCCGGCACCTTTTGTTGATCTAGCCCGTCAGACGAGGGCCCGTTCTGTTGCTGCATCGAACAGATGAATCCGAGAAGGATCGACACCGATAGACAAGGTCTCCCCGGGGCTCGGGCGCATCTCCGGCGCGACACGCGCCGTCAGCGTGGACGATCCGAGAGCAAAATGAATGAGGGTGTCGGAGCCCAGCGGCTCGACGACCTGCACCCGCCCCGAGAGAGCATGCCCCTCACCTGCCGGCACGAAATGCTCGGGACGAATGCCGACGATGACGTCGCGCCCTTCGGAATCTCTTGCCTTTCCGGCGGAATGACTCTGGAGCGGAATGCTGGATCCACCGTCGAACACCACGGCCCCGCCGCTGATCGTGCCCTTCGCGAAATTCATCGCAGGCGAACCGATGAAGCCGCCGACGAAGACGCTGGCCGGAGTATTGTAAACCTCGTCCGGGGTGCCGACCTGCTCGATCTCGCCGCCCTTCAGGATGACGATGCGGTCGGCAAGCGTCATCGCCTCGACCTGGTCGTGGGTCACATAGATGATGGTGGTGCCGATGGCCTGGTGCAGCCGCTTGATCTCGGTGCGCACTTGACCGCGCAGTTTCGCGTCGAGATTGGAGAGCGGCTCGTCGAAGAGGAACACCTGGGGGCGGCGCACGATGGCGCGGCCCATGGCGACACGCTGGCGCTGACCGCCGGAGAGCTGGCTCGGCTTGCGCTCGAGAAGCTGGCCGATGCCGAGCATCTCGGCGGCCTGAGCAATGCGGGTCCTGATCTCCGCCGCGGGCACCCCGCGCACCTTCAGGCTGAAGGCCATGTTGTCGTAGACGGTCTTGTGCGGGTAGAGGGCGTAATCCTGGAACACCATAGCGATGTCGCGCTCGCGCGGGGGCAGCTTGTTCACCACTCGCTCACCGATGCGGATCTCGCCGTCGCTGATGCTTTCCAGACCAGCGAGCATGCGCAGTGTCGTCGACTTGCCGCAGCCCGATGGCCCGACGAGGACGACAAATTCCCGGTCGTCGATTTCCAGGTCAATGCCCTTCACGATCCGAAGCGCACCGTAACTCTTCTCAAGCTTGCGGAAGCTGACTGACGACATGCTCCCTCCCTGTTGCTTTGGCGGCGCGCACGACTGGCGTGCGCCTAACCGGATGTCCTGTGGCGAGCCACAGCGGATTGGCGTATTTGCCGGATCATAGCGCTACGATTTTTGCGACGCAAGTCCAAATCGAGTACTCGACAAAAATTCTTTTGTGGGGCCTGAGGAACGTTGTAAGCTGTTCAAATCCTAGCTTTTGCCTTGAGCTATCACGTACAAATGTTATACTAGCGCTGCGAAATAGAGGGTTCGATGGACACCATCAACAGTGATTTGCAGAATCGGAGAACCCGTAAGCGGCGTAAGATGCAGCGCGTCACGATGATGGACGTGGCCAAGCTCGCCCAGGTTTCACCGTCGACCGTGTCGCTCTACCTGCGCAAGCCTGAAGCCGTTTCCGCTGCTGCGGGACAGGAAATCGCCCGGGCTATCGGCACCTTGGGCTACGTTCCTAACCTCGTGGCAGGAGGATTAGCAGCGGCTTCATCAAAGGTCGTCAGCATCATTGTCCCCTCGATCCGCAATGCCTTCTTTGCCGAAACGGTCTCGACCCTCCAGGCCGAACTGGCAGCGGAGGGACTCCAGGTCCTTCTCGGCCACAGCGAGTATGGAAAGGACCAGGAAGAGGCTTTGGTTCGCACCGCTCTTTCCTGGGCTCCGGCAGCCGTCATCCTGACAGGCCTCTCCCATAACGCTGGAACTCGGAAGCTTCTGGAAGCGAGCGGCGTCCCGGTCGTCGAAATGTGGGAGCTTGGCGGGAAGCCGATCGACATGGCAGTTGGTTTCTCACACCCTCAGGTAGGGGCATCCGCGGCCCGACACCTCCTGTCGAAAGGCCGTCGTAAGCTCGCGTTTCTGGGAGCGCGCATGCAGGAAGACCACCGTGCGGCCAAACGGGCAAGCGGCTTTGCTGAGGCCGCAGCCCAAGCCGGCGAGGCCCTGACCTGCGAGATCATTCGTCATCCTGGTGCAGCGACGGTTGAGGCTGGGGCTCTCCTCCTGAACCGAGCCCTTGAACAGGTCCCACACCTCGACGGCATTGCCTGTTCGAACGATCTGATCGCCCTCGGGGCTCTTTTTGAATGCCAGCGCCAAGGCGTCACCGTGCCAGATAATCTCTCAGTCGTTGGTTTTGGGGATCTCGACTTCAGCGCGTCGTGCATCCCTCCCCTGACAACGATCAGGCCATCGGGAGATCTGATCGGAAAAGAGGTTGCTCGGCTGATCCTCAACAGCATCAATGGTGACCGCCCTGAGGGGGCCTCGCGCATCATCGACACCGGACATGTCCTGATTGAGCGGCGGAGCACATAAAGGGCAGCGCAAGAGCTCACATGGGGATGGCCGGGTCAAGGCGGTTTGATTCGTGCGGGTATGACGAAGATCTTCAGGGCAGTGCTGATTTGTACTTCATGATGGGACTCGGCGACCTGGGCGGCAGTTTGTGTGCTGAACCGCGCCAAACAGGACAAACTCAGAACGATACCTCTCAGACGCTGTCGGTTTTCTGGTAACGAAATCCGCGAAATCGATCAGAATTCATCCTGTAGATCAAAGCTCCAATCGCATTACATATCCTTCGCCGACGATCAGCACCATCGAACAACGCGCCGTAGTCTGGAACCCGATTGCCGACGGCTTTGATGAGACCCGCCAAGCGAGATTGCATACAGAACGAGCGTTAGATTAGATGCGTTCAGACGAATGTTCGCCCTTCATCCAAGTTACCGAGGAGTTGGCGTGTCATTGCCATAATCCCTCATCTCTTGACGCCGCCGGAGTTGAGGTCGGGCACAACTCGCTCCTGGAAGATCACGATCAAAACCGCGACAGGCACGATGCCGACGGGCCCCGCTGAGATCGCCCGTACGACGACCTTGAACAGAGCGCCGATGCGCAGGGCCAGCGATCCATCCGGAGACTGGACTGGCGGGAAGAGGACTCGGCCAATATCGGGCAGCATCTACAGTATGCATTCCGAAGATTCACATCGCGCAAGCGTCTTGGCGAATGGCGCAGCACTTAGGGTGCCATTCACAATGTACCCGACGCAAACTACGCCACATACATGTGCCCTAGGCAGGGTGGGGCAGCGCTGGTGCTTCGTCGAAGAGGAACCGCCGCGGCACCGTCATTTTAAAATGGTCGGATAATCCAAAGCCTTTATCACCCCTCTCAATTCAGCCAAGCCTTTGAGGCGCCCGATCGCGGTATAGCCTGGGTTGACCCGCCTGCTTGAAGAGAGGTCATCAAGCATACGGTGCCCATGATCGGGGCGGAACGGGATCTTCTCGCTCTCCGTCCGCTGACGATCCTCGTTCAGGAGAGCATGAAGGACTGCCACCATATCGACGTCGCCTTCGAGATGATCCGCTTCATAGAAGCTCAGTCCATCCTGCTCCCGTCGCGTCGCCCTCAGATGAGCAAAGTGAATGCGCGATGCAAAGCGGCGGGCCATGGCAGGAAGGTCGTTATCCGCTCGCACCCCGAGACTACCTGTGCAGAAGCACATGCCATTGGCCTCAGACGGCACGGCCGTGAACAAAGCCGCATAATCCTCCTCCGTCGAGGCAACGCGCGGCAATCCGAAAAGCGGCCGTGGCGGATCGTCCGGATGGAGCGTAAGCTTGACCGAGAGGCTCTCTGCGACGGGGGTGACCTGCTCCAAGAACTCGACGAGGTGCTTGCGCAGCTTCGCAGCGTCGATGCCTTCATAGGCGGCAAGCCGGTCGCGAAACGCCTCCAGGCTCAAGGCATCGGTCGTGGATCCTGGTAGGCCTGCTGCGATGGTTTTCGTCAGTCGTTCGACAGCAGCATCGTCCAACGCATCGACCGCCTTCCGCGCCCGCGCCTGAGCCTCCTGATCGTAGGAGTTCTCGGCACCGGGACGTTTCAGGATGTAGAGGTCGAAGGCCGCGAATGCATCCTGGTCGAAGCGCAGGGCGGTCGCCCCTGTCGGCAGCGGCCAATCGAGATCCGTTCGGGTCCAGTCTACCACCGGCATGAAGTTGTAGCAGATGATCTTCAGGCCGCCTTGGGCTGCGGCCTCAAGGCTTGCGATCCACGCCGCGATCGATTGCTTCGCACCGGCTCCATACCGTTTGATATCATCCGCGACGGGGATGCTCTCGATCACTGACCACCTCAACGGCGAGCGCCCAGGTGGCGTACTCTCGATAAGGTCGCGGTGGCGCTCAACATCGTTGAGCGACCACGCCACACCCGGCGGGACATGATGGAGCGCGGAGACAATATCCGTGGCTCCTGCCTGACGAACCGCATCCAGCGTTACCGGATCATTGGGACCGAACCATCGCCAAGCTTGTCTCATGAATCACGTCCTTCATGCTGTTTGAGCGTCGGTGCGCTCTCAATCTTTGAACGCCGGTGTGCTTGGCACGATGTTAATGGATCCCTCCGGCGTTTCGACCCGGATCTGCCCTTCGATGGCGACCGGATGAACCGAGACCGTGTCGAACGCTGGCCGGTAGGAACCGATGGCGTCGAGAGACAGGACGAGATCCTTACCGCTTCGCCGCAGCTGGAAGCGAAGCTCCAGCCGTGCGTCGCCCTGCCAATCCGATGTATCTCCGTCGTCCTCGTAGAGGTATGCATCGGCGACGTCCTGCGGAGCCCCGAAGACAATCAACTCGCGCTGCGTGTCGGCGCTCGGATTGATCCCATCGGTTTGCCGGGTCACCGGAATGATGGCACCGCACCGGACGAAAACAGGCAGACGGCCGAGAGGTGCCGGGACCGTGATCGTCTGCCGCCCATCGAAGTGGCGTCCGTCGTGGAAGTCGAACCAGCCGCCCGGATGCTCTGGTAGGTAAACCTTCCGGTCCGTTGCCCCCTCGTCAAGAACGGGCGCCACCAGAATGTCTGGCCCGAGCATAAAGCTGTCTTGGACATCAAGGGCTGCACGGTCATCGGGGAAATTATAAAACAACGGACGCACGACCGGCTCGTTCTCACGTGAGGCCCGCCACATCTGTGTGTAGAGGTAAGGCATCAGCCGGTAGCGCAGCGTGATGGTATCGCGGACCTGAGGAATGACACTCTCGTGCATCCACGGCAGGTTGACGATGCCAGTGTCCTTCCAGGAGTTCATGACGAAACGTGGCCAGAGAGAGCAGAATTCCACGAAACGGCAGAACAGCTCCGGATTCGGACTCGGCCCGTGGAAGCCTCCGACATCATGCCCGATGTTGAACATGCCGGTCAGGCTCATGTTGAGCCCTTGAGTTAGATTGAATCGAAGAGTCTTCCAGGCCGTCTCGTTGTCGCCGGACCACGTCTGGGCATAGCGCCACAGGCCCGCCGCTCCACCGCGCGTGATCGCATAGGGCCGTTTCCCGGGTGCTGAGGCGGCCTGCGCCTCGAAGGACAACTTCGTCATAAGAAGCGGCTGCGCCGCCCGCGCCAAGGTCTGTGGGAAGGGACGCCCATCGCCGTTGCACATGGCGTCCTCGTCCCAGATCTCGTACTCGTTGTTGTCGTTCCATACTGAGACGACCCCATAGTCGAGCAGTGCGGTCTGAATTCCATCCCGCCACCAGGCGCGCCCATCGGGGTTCGTGAAGTCGACGTGGAAGCCCAGACCATCCCAGAACTGCGCCACGGCCGGCTGACTCGTCGTGCCATCCATCACGAGAATACCCTGCTCCTGCGCCTCGTGCAGGCGGGGATGGTCATCCAGAAGGCAGGGCTTGAGATTAGTGACCGGCTGCTTGCCGGCCTCCTTCAGCCGGCGCATGGTGCCTGCGGGATCGGGAAACTTGTCGCGGTTCCAGTTGAATGCGTAGCGGCGGTGCCCAATGGACGTGTAACCGGAGCCGAAATGAAAGCTGTCACAGGGGATCTGGTGGTACCGACACTTCTCAATAAAGTCCGTGATCCTCGCATCGGCGTCCGGTGCGTCCGTGATTGTCATCGTCGTGGTGGCGAAGCCGAGCGCCCATTTCGGCGCGAAGGCTTGACCGCCTGTCAACCAGGAAAAGCGCTGCACCACATCCGGCACGCCGGGTCCCGCGATGACGTAGAAATCGAGGTCGCCATCCTGCGCGCTGTAGGATCGAAACAGCCCATGATAATTGTCGATCGTGCAGCCTAGATCCATCTCTCCGATGGCAAGATTGTCATAGAAGACGCCGTGCGCGCCCACTGGGCCGTCGACGATGAGGAATGGGATCATCTTGTAGAGCGGATCGCTCAGCTCCGCATCGAACCCACATGGATCCACGGCGTCGATCTTGAAGCGCCGACTGGTGTGGTCGAGGGGCCCCGCCTTGTCGCCGACGCCATAATGGCGCTCGTGCTCCTCGCGCGCCATGACGTGCTGAAGTGCGCCGGTCTTGCGCGACAGCAAATAGGCCTGGGTCGGACGGTCGCGCAGGAAAGGACGGCTTTCGCCGGTCCGCTGCCAGGCAATGCCGAAGGGATTGAGGGTCACGATTGCGGACAAGCCGGCCGCCTCGAGCACGATGGTGCCATCCCGTTCCGCCACCGAGGCTTCGGGGCAGGAGAACCCCTCCGTGGAATCCCGCAGGCGGCCCTCGAAGGAAGGCTCCAGCCCACCGGGTGCAATGCTCCAGCCGCGGTCGAGGCGATAGCCGCCATCGCGCTTCATGACAACGCGGCCGATATCCTGCTCAAGGATTCCGACGCGTAGCTCCGCGCCCCACCCAAGATCGAACACGGCCCAGACTCCGTCCCGGCCGCGATAGCGACCCTCCGTCAGCGCTTTCATCGAAATTGTCTCCTCAGCAATATCAGCGAATGTGGATCGCGTTGCCGTCCGCGTCGAAAAGGTGAAGCGTCTCGCGCTTAAGCCGCAGTCCGACCCTCTGGCTTCGGTCGTATCGGGCCTGTCCATCCTGGCGCACGGTCAGCTGCGGCAAGCCGGGAGCCGATCCGTACAGGTACGTTTCGCCCCCGAGCTGCTCCACCAGGTCGACCGTGATGACAAGATCCGCCTGGGTCTCATCCACGACATCAATGTGCTCCGGGCGCGCCCCCAGTGTGATGGTGGCTCCCGAGGCTGCCTGACCGGTCGAGGGCAAGGCAATCGGTCGTGTGTCGGTTTCAAAAGCGACCTGTCCGGAACCCGCTACCCGCGCCGGGAGTAGGTTCATGCGGGGCGAACCGATGAAACCTGCCACGAAGAGATTGGCTGGATGATTGTACACCTCCAGCGGCGTTCCGACCTGCTCGATGCGTCCGGCCCGCAGCACCACGATGCGGTCGGCCAGGGTCATGGCCTCCACCTGATCGTGGGTGACGTAAATCATGGTGCCACCGATCTCCCCGTGCAGAGCAGCCAGCTCCTTGCGCGTGGCAACCCGCAGCTCCGCGTCGAGGTTGGACAGCGGCTCGTCAAACAGGAAGATCTTGGGATCGCGGACGATCGCACGGCCGATCGCGACGCGCTGGCGCTGGCCGCCCGAGAGAGCCTTGGGCTTGCGATCGAGATAATCGGTGAGCCGCAGCATCTGAGCCGCGC
The DNA here is from genome assembly GCF_055792825.1 of Microvirga sp. GN3. Lineage (NCBI taxonomy): Bacteria > Pseudomonadati > Pseudomonadota > Alphaproteobacteria > Hyphomicrobiales > Methylobacteriaceae > Microvirga > Microvirga sp. GN3. The sequence goes on along the minus strand of NZ_JBVVAK010000075.1, from coordinate 13,883 downwards.
GGCGGACACGCTGATCAATCTCGGTGCGGCTGAGCCCCATGTTCTCAAGGGCGAAGGCCATGTTTTTGTACACGCTCATATGTGGATAGAGCGCATAGGATTGGAACACCATCGCGAGCCCCCGGTCAGAGGCCGGAACGTTCGTGACGCTCTGACCGTCGATCCGGATCTCACCGCCGCTGACCTGCTCCAGGCCGGCGATGATGCGAAGAAGCGTGGACTTGCCGCAGCCGGAGGGGCCGACGAACACCACGAATTCGCCGTCCTCGATCGCCAGATCAACCCCATGGATGATCGTCGCGGAGCCATAGGACTTCTTGATTTCGGTGAGTTTGAGGTCAGCCATGGTTCAATCAGTCCAGTTATTTCATCCCGGTGTTGGCGATACCGGTGGTGATGAAGCGTTGCAGGAACACGAAGACGATCGCGACTGGAGCCAGGGTCATCACCGTCATCGCGAGCAGATACTGCCACTGCGTCTGCAGCTCGCCCTGGAAGGCGTTGAGGCCGATCTGCAGCGTATAGGATTCCGTCTTTGTCAGAACGGCGAGCGGCCACAGAAACTCGTTCCAGCGCCACATGATCGAGAAGATGGTCAGCACGGCGAGCGCCGGCAGGGTCAGGGGCATCACAATACGCCAATAGATCTGCCATTCCGATGCCTTGTCCATGCGAGCCGCTTCGATGAGATCGCGCGGCAAGGTCAGCATGTACTGACGCAGGAGGAACACGCCTGTCGGTGTCGCGGCGCCCGGCAGGATCACAGCCCAGAGTGAGTTGACCAGTCCGAGCTTGGTCACCACGAGATAAACCGGTACCAGGATGATGGTGATCGGGATCATCAGCGTGCCGATCACCATCAGCATGGCGGCGTTCTTGCCTTTGAACTCGTAGATGGAAAGAGCATAGGCCGCCATGGAGTTGATCAGAAGGGTGATCAGGGTTGCGACTACCGTCACAAAGACCGAGTTCGCTAGAAACTGCGGGAAGGCAAAGCGCTCCAGCGGTTCGGTGTAGTTTTCCGTGGCGAGTGCAAATTGGCGCACGGGTACCCGCTTGTCGATGGGCACCCGCACCTGCTGGCTTGGGTTGGCTGGATCGATCATCTGAGCTTGAATGCCGACGCGGCGGACCTGTGCGAGCTCTCGCGTGGTTCCGTCCTCCATGGTCACCGTGAACAGAGGCAGCGGCTGCGGGTAGCCGGGCACGTTCACTTCCTTCTGCGACATCGGCAGAAGCGAGGGGGGGAACTCAAGCAAGCTGGCCTGTGTCTTGAATGACGACAAAACCAGCCACAGAACCGGGCCGAACATCAGGAGCACGCCGAGCAGCAGGTACGTGTAGGCTGCGATGTCGGTCCAATGCCAACCCTTGGGATTGCGACGGGCAGTGACGAGATGAGCAATGTTCATGACGGCCTCACGAGGACTTGCGTTGCGTGAAGGCGAGCTGCGCCAGAGTCAGTGCGAAGAGCACGATGCCGAGCACAACCGAAGCCGCCGCGGCGAGGCCGAAATTCTGAACCTGGTTCGAGAATGCCGTCTCGTAGATGTACTGCACGACCATCAGGGTGGATGTTCCCGGTCCGCCTCCGGTGAGCACGAACACCTCATCAAAGGTCTGAACGGCGCGGATCAGGGACAGCACGATCACGACGACAAGGTTGGGCCAGAGCAGCGGCAGGGTGAGGCGCCAGAACACACGCCACCGGGGCGTCGCATCCATTTCGGCGGCCTCATAGATGTCCGCTGGAATGGCCTGGAGCCCCGCCAGAAGGATAAGAGTGTAAAATCCCATATGGGACCAGACCGATACGAAGATGGCCCAGAACATGGCCCAGCCGGGCTCAGTCAAAAACAGGATCCTGTCCCCGCCGAAGCCTGTGATGGCGGCGTTCAAAAGACCATCGCGCTGCAAAATCCACTTCCAGATCAGCGCCACCACAACGGGAGACAGCAGGACGGGAAAGAAATAAACCGCGCGGAAGAAGCCTCGGCCGCGGATCTTCATGTTGAGAACGATGGCAGTCAGGAGCGACAGCCCCACCATCGCAACAACCTGAAACAGAGAGAAGAAGAGCGTATTGTAGACGCCGCGCCAGAAATGGTCCTCGCGGCAGGTGTTTGGATCCACATAGGACCCGCACTCGAACAGATACGAGTATTGGCCAGCGCCGACGTAGGGGCGCTCAGACGGGAACAGTGCAGGACCGCCAGTGACCGAATAGACGAAGTTGATGATGATCGGCACGAACACGAATAGGCCGAAGAACACAAGGTTCGGCAGCAGGAAGACATAAGGCATCCGCCTCTCGCCAATGAGGCGCTGCAGGCCCGCCATTGGCCAATCGACGATCCGAGAGATCAGTTTCAGGACAGGGTTCGTCCCGCGCGACTGAGCGAGACCACCTGCCGGAGCGGGCGGTGTCACCGGAGATGTCTTTGACGTGAGGGTCATGGTGTGTTCAGCCAGAGAGAGAATGCTCCGGGCGACCTCGCCCGGAGCAGGTTTCGGGCTTTACTTCTTGGTGCGCTCGGCAATCTGCTGCTGCACATCCGACTCGATGCGCTGGTAGGCCTCGTCCAGTGAGGCCTCTCCGGCGATGGCTTGGCCAAGCCGGCTGATCACCGCGTTGAAGATCACACGGTTATGGACGTAGCCCTGAAGCCTGTTGGCAACCGGAGAGAGCTGCGACACGCCTTCGTTGAACACTTTCAGCGCGGCCTTGCCCTGTGGTGAGGCGCTCTTGTACTCAAGACCTTTCTTGGCGATGCCCAGATGGCCTGGCACGAAGAGTGACCGGTCATAGAATTCTGCCGCGACCTGCTCGCTGGCGAGATATTCCATGAGGCGCGCGACTTCTTTCGGATGCTGGGTAGTCTTGATGGCCACGAGCGCGGCGCCGCCCGGCATGCCGGAGCAGTTGGCGGGTCCGCAGGGCGTCGGAACCGCCACCCAGTCGAATGCGTCGCCGATCGTCTTGTCGAACTGACCGATCTGCCAGGAGCCCGACTCGTACATCACGACCTGCGCGTTCTTGAACTCGTCATTGGCACCCCGGTAGGCGGTGCCTGCCACCGAGCCCCAGAGCTCCTTCGACATCACGCCATTCTTGTGCCAGTCGAAAACGAGCTGCGCTCCCCGCTTGAATCCTTCGTCCACAACGGCGGGTTCGCCCTTCTCGTTAAACAGCTTCGCGCCCTGTGTGATGGCAAGGCTGAAGAACCGGTGACCGGACCGGTCAATGGCGATCGGGAATGGCGCCTGCACCTTTGCAGCAACATCCTTCGCCGCTGTGGCCCACTCCTCCCAGGTTGCCTTGGGACCGGGCATGGCGACATTGGCCTGCTCGAACAGGGTCTTGTTCACGAAAGGACCCGTCAGGGTGAGCTGGGTCATGAACCCCGGGATCGAAGTCGTGTCGCCCGGGACCCGCATCCATTCGAGGAAGGGTCCGAAGTTGGTCTCGAAATAAGCCGGATCCTTGAGATGCGGACGCAAATCCAGCATGTAGCGGGCCACGCCTCCGAGATCCGCGACACGCGCGAGGTCCGGGCCCTGTCCTGCCGCGAGCTGCACCGGCAGGTTCTCATTGATGGCTTTGAACGGAACCTGATCGAGAACGACCTTGATGTCCTTGTTTTGCCCCTCAAAGCGGCGCAGGAGATCCGACATGACCTCGCCTTCGTTGCCGTCCGAGTACCAGGTCATCCGCAGGGTTGTTTGAGCTTGAGCGTTGCCAAGTCCGAGGCTCGCCGCGAACAGGGCGCAGCCAAGGAGCATCGTTGTACCCTTCATTGTTTCCTCCGTTTCGTTTTCTCGTCGAACGCCGAGATTTGCTTGGATCTGTGGCGCCACAGAGGCGTCAGATCTTATTAACACCCGGCCTTGGGGCCGGCTGGATCCTCCGCAACGGAGGAATTCGATCGAGCAGCGTTCGGGCTCGCTTTCGTTCAAACCGGCATTCCGCGATGCCCTGGATGGCGCCCAGTTCTCGGCAATGCGACAGCTCGGCCGCGGACATGCGTCCAGAGGCTTGAAAATCCCAAAGCAACCGTCGGCATGCACTTTGGCAAACGTTTACCTAGTTGTCTATCATTCTTTAGGGTAACTGACTTGACGGCAGCATCCGAGACCATCAACAGGATGAAACGAAGTGGTGGATCAAGCCGGATGAGCAAGCAGAGACAGTTCAGGCAGGAGCCGGTTTCGCTGGCGACCGTGGCGGCCCAAGCTGGGGTGTCGATTGCCACCGTGTCCCGGATTGTGAATGGTGAGACCCGCCGTGCATCAGCCGAAACCGTTGAGCGGGTCCAGAAGGTTGTGGCGGCCCTCGGCTACCAGCCTAATTACGTCGGCCGGACCTTGCGCAGGCGAGAAAGCCGGATTGTCGCCATGCTGTCACCCAATCTCGACAATCCGGCCATGGCGGCTATCGCGGCCTCTGTCGAGACGGCACTCCGCTCCGCCGGCTATGTGATGATCCTGTGCGACACCCATGACCGCGCGGAACTTCAGGATGAATACCTCCAGGCCATGCGATCGCAGGTCGTGCAGGGCTATGTGGTCGTCAATGCTGTACGCAGTGAAGCACTGTCCGCCTCGGTTGCCCGGGGAGATCCCATCGTGTTCGTCGGTCGCCGAAATCCCGACGGAGGAGGCTCCTTCGTGGGAATCGACAATCGGCGTGCCGGAGCAGATGCGGCTGATCACCTTTGGACACGAGGGATCAGAGACTTTGCTGCTATCTACCCCATGCAAGGTTCATCGGTGTCACATGACCGTGTGGGCGGCTTTATCACCCGTCTCGGGGAGCTTGGCCTGCCCCAAAAAACAATACGGCGGGCCGAGGCACCGGGCCTGACGCATATGGAGGTGGGCTACGCCGCAGCTCAAAGGCTCGTTGACGGACAACCATGGCCTCAGGGGCTGCTCTGTCCGAGCGATCTCATGGCCTATGGAGCCTATCGCTTGGCGATGGAAAAAGGCGTCCGAATCCCTGAGGAATGCAGGATCGTGGGTGTCGACGATAACAAGCTCAATGCTTGGATTGCTCCCTGGCTGACTTCGGTCTACATCCCGTATGTGGATTTCGGCGCGAAGGTCTTGGATCAGTTGCAAGCCTTATGGGGCGGTGAGAAACCCTCTGAGCAGCTTCTGCCGCATACGCTTATCGTCCGCTAATTCAGCCCATGTCCCGTGTCACAGCTTGTAGGCCTCCTTCGCGAGGCGATAGGCAAGATCGTACGCCACCTCGTGCGCCTCGTCCTCGTCGAGGCGATGGCTCGTCACGAGGTTTGCGAGATAGGCGCAGTCGACCCGACGGGCCACGTCGTGCCGCGCTGGGATGGACAGGTAGGCGCGCGTGTCGTCGTTGAAGCCGACCGTGTTGTAGAAGCCGGCCGTCTCCGTGGTGAGCTCGCGGAAGCGGCGCATGCCCTCGGGCGAGTCGAAGAACCACCAGGCGGGACCGAGCTTCAGGGCCGGATAATGGCCCGCGAGCGGCGCCAATTCGCGCGAATAGCTCGTCTCGTCCAGGGTGAAGACGATCAGCGTGAAGTTCGGCTCGTTACCGAACCGATCGAGCAGCGGCTTCAAGGCGCGGACGTAATCCGTCTGCAACGGAATGTCGGCCCCCATATCGCGGCCGAAGCGGTGGTAGAGCACATCGTTGTGATTGCGGAAGGAGCCGGGATGAAGCTGCATCACCATCCCGTCCTCGACGCTCATCGCCGCCATCTCAGTCAGCATCTGGGCGCGGAAGAGTTCCGCATCCTCAGGCATCACGTGTCCCGTCGAGACGCGGCGGAACAGGGCCTCCGCATCCGCTTGGGAAAGATTGGCCGTTCGCGCCGTCGGGTGCCCGTGATCGGTGGAGGTCGCGCCATACTGGCGGAAGAAGGCGCGCCGCTTCCGGTGCGCGTCCAGATAGCCGCTCCAGGTCGACGTATCGCAATCGGTGATCTCACCAAAACGTGCGAGGTTCTCGCGAAAACCTTCAAACTCCGGATCGATGACCGGGTCCGGACGATAGGCGGTCACCACGCGTCCCTTCCAGCCCGACTGCCGGATGATCTCGTGATGCTTCAGCGGATTGAGCGGGCTCTCCGTCGTGGCAATGGCCTCGAGGCATCGTCGACTTAACGGGTTGAGATAGGTTTGCCTGACCTGGGCTGTCGGATCAGAGGCCAGCCGCAAGACCTGTGACGTGCGCCCAGGTCGCAAAGGCCCACGCTCGGGACTTGCGATGATCGACGGCGCTGGGGTTGGCAGGACGGCGGAAGAGATTTCCCACCTGATCGTGAACCGAGAGGAAGCGTTGCGCCTGCCCAGCTGACTTGAAGCGCTTCATGATGCACTCCCGTCGTCGGGTCGGCTGATAACTATTCTCCGCCCGGTTGTTCAGGCCCTGGTGCTGACGATGTTCGACACCCGGCATGATCTCCCGCTGGGCCGCGCCGTAGCTGGCGAGTTTGTCCGTGATCATCACGCGAGGCGCTATGCCCTGCTTCTTGAGCAGCTTGCGCAACAGCCGCTTGGCCGCTGTGGCATTGCGGCGACTCTGGACGAGGATGTCGAGCACAATCCCATGCTGGTCCACGGCCCGCCAGAGCCAATGCTTTTCGCCCGCGATGGTGATCACGACCTCATCCAGGTGCCATTTGTCTCCGGGCACCGGAAGACGGCGGCGGATCTGGTTGGCATAGGTCTGACCGAATTTCAGCGCCCACTGCCGCACCGTTTCATGGCTGACCAAGATGCCTCGGGCGGCCAGCATCTCCTCGACCATGCGCAGGCTGAGTGGAAACCGGAAGTACAACCAGACGGCATGGCTGATCGCTTCTGCCAGAAGCGGTGGCGAGCGTAGCGAGCGTGACGGGTCGATTTCATCCTCTACCTATGCCAGCATCCCGTCACCTCCGGGTTAAGATGACGGTGCCGGTTTTCCTTTGTCTGAAACGAAAACGCCCCAGCCGATTCCGCCGTGCGGAGCTCTCAGCCAAGGCGTCTGCCAACGCTTGGGGGCTATGGCTCGGCTCGCATAGCAGGACTCAGTCCGAGAGTCGAATCCCCTGAAACGGGAGCGCCCTGGTTGAGTGTGAATCGCGATCACTCAGCCAGGGCGCCTGCGATGTCACTGGAGATGCATCGCGCTATCGTCGTACGGCTGTCGGGTAAAAAGATCGTTGCTGGCGCAGAGCCGTAAATAGAAATGCCCCAGCTGAGGATGAACCTTGGGCCTCAGCCAGGGCGCTAGCGGAGGTAAGGGCTCCGCGTTCATTCGGGCTGATACGCAACGCGCCCGGTGAGATCATCTTGACCCGAGATGGTGAACAATCGGTGTTCTCGAATGGGACGCCCCAGCCAAGAGAGGTTCGCTAAAACTCTTAGCTAGGGCGGTGGTTGCCGTAGGAGCACGTGAGCCACAAGTAAGAGGATAAATCGTTCTGGCTCGCCCGCAACGTCCCAGAAGGCGGGGCGCACTGTCTCGGAAAATCCGGCCTCAGCAAGTGGAGTAGCCCAGAAATAGGAACGCCCCGGCTGAGTACTTTGTCGATACCTCAACCAGGGCGCCGTGGCTCCCGTAGGGGCAACTATTTGAGCCACGCCTTATAGGCTAAGCGGCCCCTGTCCATCCGCAACTGAGCAAGAGAGGTGGGGCTTTGGTCCTGAACCGCGCCCGACTTTGGTCGTGTAACGCGCACTCTCTGTTTTCAGGCGTAGCCCAGAAAAAGAAACGCCCCGGCTGAGGGCTGTCTTGGTCCTCAACCAGGGCGCTCAGCGGAGGAGGATATCTCCGCATCTGTTCGGGCTGATACATAACGCGCCCAGTGAGATCATTGTGGCCAGACGCAGTAAACAATTCGTAGCTGCTTAGTGAGGTTGCAGCAATTAGGTCCGGCACACGAATCCTGAGCCCGGGATGATGTCTATCCGCTTGCTTTGCTCTTTCGAGAAGGAGGGCGGCGCTTTGGCTTCGAGGCTTCCGCTGGCGCCGTGATGGTCTCGTCAATCGCTTCCGCATCTTTCGCGGCAGTCTTCCTTCTCTGCTGGCCGAGGCCGCTGTTTCTAGCAAGTTCAGAGCGCTTCGCCGCATAGTTGGGTGCAACCATCGGATAATCGGCCGAGAGCCCCCACTTTGCACGATACTCCGCAGCGGTCAGCCCCAACTTTCCAAGGTGACGCTTGAGCGTCTTGTACTTCTTGCCGTCTTCAAGACTGATCAGGAAATCGGGCGTGATGGATTTGCGGATCGAAACGGCCGGCTCTGGCTTCTCAGGTTCTGCCTGTTTGGGAGCGACTAGGCCTCGGAGTGCGGCATGGACGGATGCGATCACGTTCGGCAGATCGGCTCGATGAACAGAGTTATTGGCGACATAAGACGAAACGATATCTGCAGTGATGCTAGCAAAGTCTAGCTGCTCTTCAGGTTGATCCATAACTCATCCTATCCGCGGGAAGATAAGGCACGATCAGGTAGCCAATTATATTGCGGGGTCAAGCTGCCACGAGGGTTCATTCCGGCTACCGATGCGGCAAAGCGCCGGCAGATCATGCATAAGTAGGGGAGCATAAGGATTTGTGGGGCACCCGGTCATGGATCTGTTTCTGGATCCCGCCATCTCAACACGTCTCCCTGCCGGTCAATGGGGCTGCTCTCAAGCGCTTCATACCTGCCCCACCAAACCTCATGCTCTCCCTAAAGCCAACGAGAATCTCACGTTAAATGTCCAAATACTTGTCTCACGCCAGAAGCTAAGCCACTGAAATCATTAGACTGGCTGTCTCATGCCAAAATGGTCAGTGACACCGGGCCAATACCATGGCCGAATCCAGGATGGACTACATCGCGGGGCCGGTTCCGGTCAGGCTACATGTTGTCTTCGTCATGAAGAACGGTGCCAGCCCGCTTGGCCTCATCTTCGATTGCCTCGTCGATCGACTTGATCGCGTTCTGGATCTCCGTGAACTCGACGGCTCTCTCGGGAATGAAGGCCGCCGTGTTGATGATGATCTCGGCCATCTCGCGCCGGTGCGCGACCAGCCGCTCGCGTGCTTTCTGCAATTGCTGAACGTAACGGTGCGTCATGGGATCAATCCGCTTCGAACCCCGGTCAGGCCGCGCCAGAATATCATGTTTGCCGACATAGGATCGACCGAAGCAGCCGGGTTGCCTGAGGGTCTCGGGCACCAGCGTTGTGCAGATAGCCACGTGCAAGGGAATGGGGCCCGGGAGACGCTTCCCTGACCAGGAACGGCCGCTCTTATATGGGCTTGTCCCGTGAGGCGCCGCTCAGGCGCCGGAGCGAAGGAGGGACACATGTCGATCGTGAAAATGGTGGAGTTGTCATCCCAGTCGCCGGACAGCTGGGAGGATGCGACGCGCCAAGCGGTCGAGCGCGCCGCACAGACCTTGCGCAACATTCGCTCCGTCTGGGTCAAGGAGTTCGAGGCGGTGGTGGAGAACGAGCAGGTCACCCAGTTTCGGGTGATCCTGAAGATCGCGTTCCAACTCGACGAGGGGGCGAGTACCAGGAGCACACGGAGCATGGGAAGCGAGGAGATCCTCGGTCTGGAGTGATATCTTGGACCTTTTGTCAGAAACACAGAGCGGTCGCACTCGGGTGAGATCGCATGGCTGAGGGGGCGGGCGAAAAACGTTTCGCCCCCAGGGCAGAGGCGCTTGGCAATGCCTGATGATGCCGACCGCACCATCCCGGATGCTCAGGACTGGGTGCCGGAGGCGGGCGTGCGCCACATCGGCTTCAAGGACGTCGGGCTGCCGTTCGCCAGCTTGCGCCGCCTTGCGGACACCATCCGTGCTGGCGGTGCGCCCCTGTACTTAGAGGTGGTCAGCCTCGATGCGGCAAGCCAGGAGGCTTCCGCGCGAGTGGCGGTCGGGCTTGGAGTTGATGTTCTGATGGGCGGCACACTCCCACATGTGGTTCTGCCCATCCAGGCCGGCACGGGCATCCGTTACTATCCCTTCCTGGGCGAAGTTGTCGGCCATCCAAGGGTCCTTAGAGGGACCGCCGACACTATTATCGAGAGCGCCTGTCGGGCGGCCCTGGATGGGGTTCATAGCCTCGACCTGCTCGCCTACCGCTCCCAAGGCGACGTTCCGGATCTGATCATCCGGGTTTGCCGGGAAGTCGCCCCCAAGCTGGTGGTGGCAGGCTCAATTGACCGGCCTGAGCGAATAAATAACCTTCTCAAGGCTGGAGCGGCCGGCTTTACCGTCGGCACGGCAGCGTTGGATGGCGCCTTTCCGGCCCACTCGACCAGGCTCGTGGATCAGCTGGCGTTCAATGCCGAACAGGCATCATCATCTTGGGTGAGCCTCTAGGGGCCTCGCGAGCCGCGTGTCTGACTGAGGCGCACACAAAATCAGAGCCGGCACAGGAGATCTTAGTGTAGCCCGAGACAGGCTTAGGCAGGAGGAGTATCATTTTCCCCTGCGTTTCGGCGCTCATCGCTTGATGTGGGCATGAGCCATGAAGTCGATCCTGGTACCAGTGGAAGAGCATCTTCTGATTCAGCCTGTCCTCGAGACCGCGCTGCTGCTGGGGCGCGCCCTGGACGGCTACCTGGAGGGCTTGGCGATCACCCCCAACCTGCCGCCCTACATCGCGTCCGACATTACCATCGGCGACATCCCGTTTCTCGATCCTGAGGTGCAGCGGCAACGGGCCGAGGCCTCGCGCCGCCTGTTTGAGACCTTCATGATGGCTCACGAGGTTCCACGATCCGACACAGGGCCATCAGGTCTTGGCTTCGGTTGGCGCGGCGGTGATCTGGCCGAGGACGACTTCGTCGGCCACTATGCGCGGGCCTTCGACATCACCGTGCTCGGGCGGCCAAGTGACCAAGCCAACCAGCCTCGTCCGCCGACGGTCGAGGCGGCGCTGTTTGAGAGTGGCCGGCCAGTCCTGCTCGTGCCTCCGACACCGCCCAGCACCCTTGGTACGACTGTGGTGATCGCCTGGAACCGCAGCACAGAAACCGCACGGTCGGTGGCGTTGGCGATGCCGCTCCTGGCCCGGGCGCAGCGGATCGTGGTGGTCGACTTCGACGACTGGGGCGTATCAGGCCCGTCGACGCAGGATCTCAGCCGCACCCTCATGCGGAATGGGCTGTCGGTGGAGACGAGATCCTTGCCCAACCCGCATGGACATGCGGGCGAAGCCGTTCTGTCGGCGGCGGTGTCGCTCGGGTGCGATCTACTGGTCAAAGGCGCCTACACCCAGAGCCGGCTACGGCAGTTCATCTTCGGCGGGGCCACCAGCCACATTCTGTCCAACACCACCGTTCCGGTCCTGATGGCGCACTAGACTGGGTTCCCAGTTCGCCATCGCGGCGGATCACCAGAACGGCAGTTCGATTGTCGCTGGCGAGCCAGAGGCATATAATCTGCAGGCGCCAAGAAGCCGCGCCACGCGGCGCCAATCTCTAGGACATGCCTCGTGACGCAGGGAATTCCTTGCCAATGGGAGGCACGTCATGGCGATCGCATCCACACTCCAACAGTACATGGACGAGCAAGGGATCCGGTACGATCTGGTCCCGCATGAACCGACCCTGTCGGCCCTTGGGTCCGCCCACGCAGGTCACATCCCGAGTGACAGGCTGGCCAAAGCTGTCGTGCTCAGCGACGGTGGCCGCTACAAACTCGCCGTCCTCCCGGCCTCGCATCATCTCCGGCTGTCCGATCTCAGGATGGAGCTCGGCCATGAGGTTCACTTGGCCAGCGAGCCGGACGCTGCGGACATCTTCCGCGACTGTGCGCTCGGCGCGGTTCCGGCGGTGGGTGGGTGCTATGGGCTGGATGTGATTATCGACCACAGCATCGACCAGCAGCAGGAGCTGTATTTTGAGGGTGGTGACCACGCGACTCTGGTTCATGTGAACGGGACCGAGTTTGCCCGGCTCAATCCTCAGGCCCAGCACGGATCCTTCAGCGCCCGCGATTGATGGCGTGGCTCAGGTGAAGGCGAGCACGGCGCCTGACAGGGTGCTGCCCAAGCTCAGGAGAAAGATGATGAAAGCAGCTCTGGTGTTTGCCGGCAGCGGGCCGATCGTGATTCTGACGTCGACCCGTCCTTGTCCGACGCTGGCCTGCTGCGCGCTCTGAAGGCGCACGGGGTTGGCAAGTTTATCGCGTACCAGCTTCCGCTCGATATCGTAGCGGCCCGCTATGGCGGCCATTTCCAGGTGGTGATGAACGACGCCCGTGACAGCGATGACCTGCGGGTGCTCGATGACAACGGCGATCGGGCCTTCCGCCTCTTACGGTTTTCGGAGCTTGGGCCGCCGATCCTGCATGATGAGGATCAGCCTGAGAGCCGAACCGAAACTGCGGCGTGATTTCAAGCGGATACATCTCGGCTGTTCTACCGCAGCGGACAGACCAGATGCCATATGTGGACGGCTTCCTCCTCACAAGGGTGTTGGTCAGTACTATGATCGGATCGCTTGCGCCCATATGTCCGGCCTGTCGGTGCGGTCGCGCATGACCGCGGGCCAAGATGGTTTCCGCGACGTGAGTTCCAAGCATGGGGGCGACCTGTCACAGCCGATAGCATCTACGGAGTTTCTCACATCTCGGATCGATCGATCACACCATCTGCTCATTTCCTTGCAAGTTCCGGCAGCAGCTCAACCCGGGAAGTCTTGAGGGCCTCCCGAGGTCGGGCTGATCTCTAAACCGCGCCCGCCCCTGCGGGCGAGGCCGATTTCGCTTTGTAGACCTCGCCTGTCACCATCAGTTTCCAGGCGATCCGGGCGATCTTGTTGGCCAGCGCCACCGCGGCCAGCTTCGGCGGCTTGCGCTTGAGCAACTCCACTAGCCACGGCGACGCCGCCGCACTCTGACTGCGCCGCAACTGCCGGATCACCGCCGTGGCGCCGACGACCAGCACGCTGCGCAAGGCCTCGTCGCCCGCCCGAGTGATCACGCCGAGCCGCACCTTGCCGGCGGTGGAGTGATCCTTCGGGGTCAGGCCGAGCCAGGCGGCAAAGTGGCGAGCCGAGCGGAACGCCTCCGGGGTCGGCGTCTTCATCACCAGCATCGAGGCCCCGATCGGACCGACGCCGGGAATCTTGGCCAGACGCCGGCTGCACGCATCATCCCGATGCCAGGCCATCAGCTTGTCTTCCACCTCCTCGAGCCGGGCCTGCAGCTGGGCGTATTCCTTGGCCTGCATCTCAAACAGCCCCTGCGCCAAGGCCGGCAGTGTGTCATCCGCCCGGATCCGTTCCAGCAGCGGTTCGATCTTGCACAGTCCCTTCGCCGCCACCAGCCCGAACTCGGCTGCATAGCCGCGGATCGCATTGGTCAGTTGGGTGCGCTGGCGGATCAGGCGGTCGCGCAAACCTACCAGCATCAGAGCGGCCTGCTGCTCTGTGCTCTTGACCGGCACAAACCGCATGGTCGGCCGGCTCATCGCCTCGCACAGGGCTTCCGCATCGGCGGCATCGTTCTTGCCGCGCTTGACATACGGTTTGACCAGCTGCGGTGGGATCATCTTCACCTCGTGACCCAGCGACTGCAGCAATCGCGCCCAGTGATGAGATCCACCGCAGGCCTCGATCGCCACCACCGTTGGTGGCAACCTCGTGAAGAAGGCCACCAGGTCGTGGCGCCGTAGCTTCTTGCGCAACACCGGCTCCTCGGCGGCGTTTACGCCGTGCAGCTGGAAGACATGCTTCGATGTATCCGGCATTATCAACCAAAGACAGCTACCTTTGAGACGAGGTTGATCCCGCCGTCCTTCGATCGGCGCATCTCGCGTCCAATTGCGGAGCGGAAAACGGCTGGAAGTTGGAGTGCAGGCGGTATTCTCGCCCACAACGTCTTGGTCACCGGCCGTCCTTTGCGTGTG
>NZ_JBVVAK010000074.1:0-39571 GCF_055792825.1 Microvirga sp. GN3 | reverse complement strand
CGTCAAGAACACGTTCGCGCAAATCGGGAGAATAGGGCTGGGGCATGGCTCGCCTCCCGGGCCATATCCCAATCAACGCACAGACCACCCGAAGGGATTCAAGCCCAGATCAAAAGCGCTTTAGGCGCTAAACATTGGATAAGGGCTGCCCCGGACGGCTCTCCTTCTCAGTACAGACTTCCTCACCCGACACGGCTAAAGATGAAGGATCAGAAGCTTCCAGAACCTTGGTCCTGGTGGGCAGAGATCGCTCAACCGGCGGACGCCAGTAACCTTTCACATCGTCGGTGAGCGCTCTGGGACTAAAATCCAGCTTGCTGTTTGAAGCTTCGAAGGGCTGCGTCCGGGTCAACTCCAGAAGAAAACAGGGCTGTTCTCAACGTCCGCTCTACCCTCCCAACCAGACGAACAAATCCCCACTTTTAAGGGTGAGGCAGACCAATGGGTCTCTTCAGGAAAAGTCTGAGGCAAATTCGAAAAATAATTGCATTCGTAACAAGCGCTTAGCGGAAGCCGTGAGGCATCCTTTGGTACCCTCTACAGCAGATGTGGACGCTCGCATAGGATAGCCATAATTCGGGAAAGTGCTTCCTCAATGCGCGCATCGGTCCGCCTCACCCTCTGAAACGTGAGACGAAGTTCTGCTGCAATCGGAGCGAAAGTTCGGGAACTGACTGAAACAAGAGGCCGCCCATCCGGGCGGCCTTTTCTTTTGTCGTAATGGAGCTTTGACCGTTCGCAGCCCCATTACAGACGCTCAGCGTACTTCTGGAACGTGTCGATACTGTTCAAAAACTCCCTGGAGTTAGTTCCTCGATCTATTACTAGCGTCAATGCGCCAGATCAGGCCCAGCATCCTGTATGCTAACCAAGCAAAAATGGCAGTGTCGGACTTTCTCAACAGCATCGATCCATTGCGGAACTTCGGCAAGACGTTCTGATCAGTCAGTCCGAATAAGCGCTCGCGCAGCATCCCGACCGGCGGCAAGAATGCGATCCGACAATTCGGTTCCTTCGACGGCCCGGGCGAGCTGAAGCGAGCCGATCAAGGTCGCATAGATGCCCATTGCAGCCGCTTCGGGATCCGGTGTGTTCGCTGGCAAAGCCGCGGCGAACTCGCGCGCGATGGCTTCAAAGCGCTCGGCATAAACCGCGCGGGCTTCGAGCGGCTGGCGAGCAAGCTCGGGCAAGAGCGCGGCGAGCGTGCAGCCGCTTGCGGGGTTATCGCGATGCTCCGGCGAGAGATAGAAGGCGATCGCCGCCTCGAGCCCGCCGTCGGCGATCATCTCGCGCATCTGCTCGGCCTGCCCGTCCATGGTTGCGGCCACGGTTTCGCGCACAAGGTCTGCCTTCGACTGAAAGTGCGGGTAAAACGCACCGTTGGTCATCCCGGCGTCGCTCATGACGCCGGCCAGCCCGGTTGCGGCGATGCCATCGCCGCGAAAGCGTTCTGACGCGGCCTCAATAATCCTTTGGCGCGAAACGTCCTTGCGCCCCTTCTCATATCGCATTGGCGGCTCCTGCGAATTTTCCCGTTGTATTACGATCATAATACCACTAAGTGATCATAATTCAATACCCGCCATCGGCGCGATTCACAAGGAAGATTGTCATGAGACTCACTGGCCGCACCATCCTCATCACCGGCGGGTCCGCCGGCATCGGCCTGGCATTTGCGCTCAAATTCCTCGAACTCGGCAACGAGGTGATCGTCACCGGCCGCCGCCAGGCCGTGCTCGATGCGGTGAAAGCGCAGCACCCGAAGCTGCATACGATCCAGAGCGACGTGGCCGACCCGGCGCAGATCGCGGCGCTAGCCGCACGCGTGCAGGCGGACTTTCCCAAGCTCGACGTGCTGATGAACAATGCGGGTATCGGCGTGCCGAAGAACCTCAGGTCATCGGTCGCAGACCTTGCCGGCCTGATGCAAGAGATGGACGTCAATGTCGGCGGCGTGATCCGCATGACTTCCGCGCTGATCGACACGCTTACGGCCAATCGCGGCACGGTGATCAACGTCTCTTCCCTGCTTACCTTCGCGCCAGTTCCGGCCATGCCGATCTACAGCGCAACCAAGGCGGCCGTGCATTCCTACACCCAGTCGCTTCGCTTCCAGCTGGAGGATTCGGGCGTCGAGGTCATCGAACTGATGCCGCCGGCGGTGCAGACCGACATGACGAGCGAGTTCGGTGAAGCCAGGATCAGCACGATTACGAGCGACGAGCTGGTGAAACAGACGTTCGCGGCTCTCGCGGCGGGAAAGCGCGAAATTCGGCCGGGGCAGACCAATCAGGTCGCCTTCATGCGCCGCCTGGCTCCCGATTTGATCAACCGTCAGCTCTGGAATGCGTCGAAGGCGCTCGTGCCGGCTGCGGCTGCGTAGGGCGACCGCAAGCCTCATCGGTGAGATAAGGTCATGAAAGCATTCATCCTCGACCGCTACGGAAGCAACGACGGACTTCGGCTTGCCGAAGTGCCGGCGCCTGAGCTGCGACCCAACGATGTTCTGGTCGAGGTCCACGCTGCCGGCGTGAATCCGCTCGATTCCAAGATTCGGGACGGAGAGTTCAAGCTCATCCTGCCCTATCGCTTGCCGCTCATCCTGGGAAACGACGTCGCCGGTGTTGTCGTCGCGGTTGGTCCGAATGTGCGAGCGTTCAAGCCCGGCGACGAAGTCTACGCGCGACCGGACAAGGACAGAATCGGGACATTCGCGGAGCTCATTGCGCTCGACGAAGCCGACGTGACGCTGAAGCCGAAGAACCTCACGATGGAGGAAGCGGCGTCGGTCCCTCTGGTCGGACTGACCGCCTGGCAGGCGCTCGTTGAAAGAGCCGAGGTGAAGAAGGGGCAAAAGGTCCTTATCCACGCCGGCTCCAGCGGCGTGGGAACAATGGCAATCCAGCTGACGAAGCACCTCGGCGCGGAGGTGGCCACGACCACGAGCGCGACGAATATCGATCTTGTGAAGCGGCTGGGGGCGGATACCGTCGTCGACTACAAGAAGGATCGTTTCGACGACGTCCTCCACGGTTACGACGTTGTGCTGAACAGCCTGGGCAACGATACGCTCGAGAAATCCCTCCGCGTCCTGGCTCCAGGCGGCAAGTTGATCTCGATCTCCGGTCCACCCGATGCCGAGTTCGCGAAGGCCAACGGATCGAGCTGGTTGCTGCAACTGGCCATGCGCTTCCTGAGTGCGCGAATCCGCCGAAAGGCGAGGCGCCACGGGGTCACCTATTCCTTCCTCTTCATGCGGGCGAGCGGTGAGCAGTTGAGCAAGATCACCGCGCTCATCGAGGCAGGAACCATTCGCCCGGTCATCGACCGCGTCTTCCCGTTCGACGCGACGAACGAGGCTCTGGCCTACATCGAAACGGGACGCTCGAAAGGCAAAGTCGTCGTCAAGCTGAAATGAGGATGGTCGCCGGGGTGACCGTCTCAAGCGCGATGCGCGAGGAGATCGACATGAGCACAGGCCAACAGCCACAAACCGCGCCGCCCCGCACTTGGAAATATGTGCCGACCAGGACAGTCAATGTCGGCGGGACGAAGTTCGCCTATCGCGAGCTCGGACCGGAGACCGGCGTGCCGGTGATCTTCCTCAACCACCTGGCCGCGGAACTGGATCGGTGGGATCCGCGCGTGGTCGACGGCATCGCTGCCAAGCGCCGGGTAATCGTCTTCGATAATCGCGGCATTGGCGCGTCAGAAGGGTCGACGCCCGATTCGGTCGAAGCGATGGCGGACGACGCAATCGCCTTCATTCGCGCGCTCGGCTTCGAACAGGTCGACCTGCTCGGCTTCTCGCTTGGCGGTTTCATCTCGCAGGTGATCGCGCTGGAAGAGCCGCGCCTGGTTCGCAGGATCATCCTCGCGGGCACCGGGCCCGCCGGCGGCGTCGGCATCGACAAGGTGACGCGCGTGACGATCTGCGACATGATCAAAGCCGCCCTGACGTTCAGGCACCCCGAATATTATCTCTTCTTCACCAGCACCGCCAAGGGCCGCAGGGCTGCGCGTGATTTCCTGCAACGGCTCAAGGAGCGCACGGCCAATCGCGACAAAGGGGTCTCGATCCGGGCTTTCATCACTCAGTTGAAAGCCATTCACGCGTGGGGCCGTCAGGCACCTGCCGACCTGTCACGCATCAAACATCCGGTCTTGGTGGCGAACGGGGACCAAGACAAAATGGTACCGAGCAGCAACTCGATCGATATGGCGCGCCGCATTCCGAATGCTGAACTCGTCCTCTATGAAGATGCCGGACATGGAGGCATCTTCCAGTATCACGAGCAATTCGTGTCGAAGGCTCTCGCGTTCTTCGAGAGGTAGTGTCCGCTTCTTCCACAGCGACAGCTCAATCATTGTGGAGTTGATCGAGTCCGAGACAGTAGCGCCCCCAATCGCGCGTCAGATCACGGCGCTTTGCCAGAAAGTCGGTTCGCCGATACGCAGCCTCAACTTTATTAGGAATCGCATGTGCCAAGGCAGCTTCCGCTACCTCCAGCTTCCCCCTTCGATGGGTCCCTCGGTCCTTCCCCACGGGTAGCAGTTCGGGCCTGGGGTGGGGTCAGTGCATGCGGTAGCGGTGAGTGCTTGGGAAAAGTCCACGAGCACCACGGCCAGAAAGGCTAGCAGCAGCCCCTGGATCACAAGCTCTATTTTGGTTGGAGTCCTGATTGGCATCGCCCTGCCATATCATTCAGCTCACCGCTCCATAAAAGGGGTTCTGCGAAATCGTGCTCTGACTTCGTTGTCTTGACACTTGACCTCACAGGCAGCAGAAGCGCGTCATGACGGCACCATCCTTTGATGCACATTCCGCCAGTTCTTACTCTGAAGGCCCGCCTCGACAGGTTCCAGGCTACTCCAGCCTTCACCGTATGGTAGCGCTGTTACTCGCAGAGCGCACCCCTCCGAATGGTCGGGTGCTAGTCTTAGGAGCAGGTGGAGGACAAGAACTCAAGGCGCTCGCGGAAGCGCATTCAGGATGGTCATTCGATGGCGTCGATCCATCTCCCGATATGATTCGGCTAGCCGAACAGGTGGTGGAGCCGCATACCGCACGCATACAGTTGCATGAGGGCTATATTACTGACGCCCCGGAAGGTCCTTTCGATGCTGCTACATCGATACTAACCTTCCATTTTATCCCTCACGACCAACGGCTCGAAACCCTAAAACAAGTTCGGCATCGATTGAAGATCGGCGCGCCCTTGATCCTAGTCCATCTCAGTTTCCCGCAGACTGAGCCTGAGCGGTCGCTATGGATCGCCCGCCATGTCGCCTTTGGCCTATCGAATGGAACTGATCCCGCCCATGCTGAGCGTGCCCGTCAAGCAATAAGCAGCAGGCTGACCATCCTGTCACCAGAGGAAGAGGTGACAATGCTGGGCCAAGCAGGATTTTCGAACGTCAGCTTGTTCTATGCTGGTTTAAGCATCAAAGGCTGGGTAGCCTACGTCGAGTAGTCCTAATGCCATAAACAGCCTTCCGCGAAATTTTGCAGACCCCGTACTTTCGGAGGTGAGGCAGACTAATGAGGTGTTCCAGCAAGAAGCTGAGGCAAACTCGAAAATAAAGCTCAATTTTTGCAGCGACTTGGCGGAAGCCGTGAGGCATCCTTTGGCGGCGTCTACACCTGATGTGTGGACGCTCGCATAGGATAGCCACAATTCGGCAAAATGCTTCCTCAAAGCGCGCATCAGCCCGCCTCACCCCTGAGGCGGGCTTTTTGCTATAGAGCTGGTACGGTTGTGCCGCGCTTGGCGGATCCCTCAAGCGGCCGGGTTCCAGGAGTCCGGCTCTGCGAGAAAGCCTGGGCCACGCCGGCGTTCTCGTTGCGGCAACAGCATCAGGTGGGTATCCCTATCCCAGTCAGTGAGGGAATCTGATGATCCGAGTAGCCACGACCACCGATGCGGGCAATATTGCGGCTTTATCGATCCAAGTTTGGCTGCATACCTACGCCAAAAGCGGGCTGCGCAGCGCGCTCTCTGACTACGTACTGGCCGAGTATACGCCAGAGAGGATGGCAGCGCGTCTGAAAAATCGAGATCAGGTTTTCATTGTCTATGAGCAGGATGCACATCTCGTCGGATACCTGAGATTGCTCCTGGACTCACCCTGCCCAACCGACCCGGGCACCCCTGTCGAGATTGCTACGCTTTATGTCCAGGAGCACTTCATTGGACGCGGGATCGGGAGCGAACTGCTGCACCACACCTTAGATTTCTGCGCCAAGCGCGGGGTTAGCCGCATTTGGCTCTCGGTCAATCACGAGAATGCTCGCGCCATACGCTTCTATGAGAAGCACCAGTTCCGGAGGAATGGCTCAATTTACTTCCACCTTGAGAACGAGCAGCATGAGAACTTCGTTCTCTACCTGCCGATACGGGCGTGAAGCCACGTCCGCCAGTTTTGCTCGGAACTAACTGCGCGAGAGCGTCAACACAGTCAGGCCGCTCCTCCCAACGTCCTCTTCGAGGCGTTGCCATCCCAAGCGTTCATAGAAG
Organism: Microvirga sp. GN3; assembly: GCF_055792825.1. Taxonomy (NCBI): domain Bacteria; kingdom Pseudomonadati; phylum Pseudomonadota; class Alphaproteobacteria; order Hyphomicrobiales; family Methylobacteriaceae; genus Microvirga; species Microvirga sp. GN3. The sequence goes on along the minus strand of NZ_JBVVAK010000074.1, from coordinate 33,053 downwards.
GCGCGCTTTTCCGGTAAGGCGCAGAGATAAACAAGATCGGTGCCACTCTTAAAAGCCCCTTGCGCCGCCTTCCTGACCAGGGCTGCCCCAACCCCTCTCTGTCGATGCTCCGGATCGACCCAGACGGCAGCCACCCACGGCGTGTACTCAGGCCGCTCATCGAGATCCGAGAGGATCACAGACGCCGTTCCCAAGAATAGGCCATCCTCATGTGCCACCACGGCAAAAGGCACTGCTGTACCGTCCAGACTCTCTGCCACTCGGCCTTTGATATAATCGAGCGGATAACCCTTCTCCTGCCACCACGCCCGCCAAACGCGATCAGCGACGGCTTCGGTAAACTCAGGGCGCTCACGAAGGTCGGAGACAACAAAAGATCCTTCTGGTGAACTCATCCGACTGCACCTCATGTTCATACCAGGAAATCGCAATCAGCGGCCGATCCGGGAGCACTTTTCTTCTCCAAACCTGTGCCCGAAGGTCGTGAAGCGCACCGCTGTCACTTCACGACCATCGAACACCACGAGCATGTTCTGGTCATCGATGGTTCTCAGATTGTCGAATTGGTCAGTCTGGATCCCTTCGCGGCTCAGGTAGCGGCGCACATTGCCCATCTCGTCCAGGACGCACATAAACGCGCCTGTTGAGGCATCAACGCGTTCCCGAATAACGGAGAGGACCATGCTGCTGGGGGTCCGGATGAAGATGACACCTCCGATAAAACCAGCAAGGGCGCAGCCCAAGCCCAAGAGGGTCACCTTCAGTCCCCGCCACATGTCTGAACTCTCTTCTGCAACGCGCTCGATCCAGCTTAAACTTAGCAATATTATCGCACAAGGGTGTGATCACGAGCACCTGAACATCTAACAGCGACTGAAGATCTTGCTCTGCTTGAAGAGTATGGCCGACCGCCTGAACCAGGCGAATACCGACGCTCTGAGGCTCACTCGCCTTTGGCGTGGCTCAGCCAGTACTTGACAAGTATCCTATGCTGATGAGGGTTGTTCCTCGTTAATCGGAACAAATCGAGTAGCCAAAAATGCTGTTCCTTCACGCCCCAGCTGAAATCCGACAGCAACTCCTCTTCAATTTCGCCTGTGGGCTCATCGGCCTCCTTGTCCTCTGGATCCTGGAGTACTCATGGGTTGGGAGGATCGGGTTTGGCGAGGGCATGAATTCGATAGCTTCGCTCGATGGCTACAGGCAGTTCTACGCGGCGGGCCCTGGAAGATGGGATGTTGGCCTCACGGTCAATTTCAGCGGGCCAATTCTGTTTCTGGTGATCGCCTTCATACAATATTCCGGCACGAAAAGCCTGGTAAGAGGTAAGCTGACCAAGGCAGACGCTGACGACATCGTTCGTAGAATTAGCGGCCCTAAGATCATCATCTTAGGGTTTCTATATCTGCTCTGCATGCTTGCTCTGATCTTACTGATTTTCGGAGTTCAAGCTTTCGGACCCCTCAATTCGTTCTTCACGCTTAAAGTGCTACTGACCCTTGCTATGTTTGGCTCACTAGTCGGTGCAACGGATCTAGGTCTGATCGCCGGGCTGCGGGGTGCGAATCGCTCTCTCATCCCCGGTTAGGTGCAATCGAGATGGAAGACCTGTTTTCTGTGAAGTTGACTGAGGCCGAAACAGCACGAGCAAAAGCGATCAGCAAAAGGGTAGCAGCGATTTCCCTTTTCATGATCTTGGCATGGCCCATCTCCCTGATCGTATCCCTCGTATTGAGAGGAAAGGTAAGCAGCTTCAATACGACTGTTGATTCTTACCTGATGCCTGCGCTCCATGACGTTAGTCCAGGCTTATGGCGGTTCATCAATTATGGATTTACCACAAGTATGCGCTACAGCGCCGAATACCTGCTGGTCGGGTGGGTGACATCGGTCGTACTCGGCATCATCGCAGCCGTTATCGCCATTTTTGCGGTCCGCCAGATGGACCTGAACTACTTCATTTTCAACGCGCAGGAGACAAACAATCCCACCAAGGGACTGGGGTATGATTTCCTGCTGCTACTCGGCGGCCTAATCTTCGCAGCACTCCTCTTATTCATCGTGCACGAAGTAGACTTCGTCTCTCTCTACGAGCGAAAAGCCCGCAGATGGGCAGGCATATATTTCGTTGTTCCCATTCTTTATCCAGTGGTTGTGCTATTTTTGCTCGTGTCAGCAATGCGAGCTAAGAAGATCTACATCCTGGTGAGGCGACGATTAGCGGGGAGCACGTAGCACCTTCTCCTTAGAGACGAGGTTCACTAAGGGTCACTGTCGAGGGTGAGGCAGACCGATGGGTCCTTTCAAAAAAAATCTGAGGCAAACTCGAAAAATAAGTGCATACGCGACAAGCAGTTAGCGGGAGCCGTGAGGCATCCTTTGGCGGCGTCTACATTTGGAGCTGTTGTGGACGCTCGCATAGGATAGCCATAATTCGGGAAAGTGCTTACTCATTGCGCGCGTCGGTCCGCCTCACCCTCTGAAACGTGAGACCAGGTTCTGCTGAAATCGCAGCGGAAGCTCGGGAACTCACTGAAACGAGAGGCCGCCCAACCGGGCGGCCTTTTCTTGTGTCGATCAATGTAGCTTTGTCCGTTCTCAACCCCATTGCGGACACTCGGCGTACTTCCGTCTCGTGCCAGAAAGAGGCATTTCGAGTTCTTCCCGAGCAGAGTTCTTCCCGAGCAGATGAGATAGCACGGTTGGCGGCATGGAGCGGGAGCACTGCCTGGCGGGCTGATCGGGCGATGCCTCATTCGGTCAGGTTTGAGAGCACCGTTCGGGCAAACGCTTCCGGGGCTTCGAGCATCATGAGGTGGCCTGTGTCAGGAATGTCGGTGTTGCTGGTAGCCCTTTGAACAACCCAGTCCGGTACGCTCCAGCCCCGCCGCGCGCGGGCGCCGGCAATCAAGTGAACGGGCAGCCCCGCCGCCAGCAGCTTACGCACGCCGTCGAGAAAGGCCGGTGCGCCTGTCGCGGCGACAACGGCGCGGGCCTGTGTGCGGAGAGTCGAGACAGGCTGATGGTTGAGCCAGGCCGCCGCCGTCGCAATTGCCCAGGGCGTTGGCGCCACACCCGCTCGGGCAATCCAAGCCGTGACATCGGCGCGGAAGCCGCCAACCTCCGCCTCGATTTCGGAGAGTGCCTGGGTCGAGATCTTGTGAGACCAGAAGGCATCGCGGAGGGTAAAATTCCCTTCCACGCTTGTGAGCGAATGGACCAGCTCCGGGTGACGGCGAGCGAACAGCACCGCCACGGCGCCGCCGACCGAGTGGCCGACCACGTGCACCGGCTCGTCCACGCGCTCGCGCAGCCAGGCCGCCACGTGATCGGCTTGATCGTCCAGCGTCCAGGTCGCCGGAGCATTCTTGCGGTGAGCGCCATAGCCGAGGAGGTCTGGCGCGAACACGCGTGCGTCGCCGAAGGCGGCAAGGATCGTCGGATCGCTCAGTGAGCCGAGTAGACCGTGAAGCAGCAGGACAGGTGCTTTCATTCGTTCTCCAGTTCAAAGCCGCCCATCTCGGCGGCGAGTTCATGCATCTCCTGGACGTGCGTCCGGTCGTGTCGGTGAATCTCTTCTACGAGTTTGCACTGGCAGAGAGTGTGTCTCAGGAGTGCATCTTCGAGCTTCCTGAGATCACGCTTTTGATGGGAGGATCATCTGACTCATAAAAAGACGAAGTGCCCTCCGCACAGCGACAGGAGGCGGTTCGGACGGATGCCACTCCGGAAAATGACCATCAATAGCCATGCGTGCTAAGCCATAGACATAGGCACGGGCGGCCAGAATGAGATGATCCAGATCAACATCCGTGGCAAGCTGACCCTGTCGCTGGGCTTGGGTCAATAGGTCAACCATCGTCGCACGAATGGCCTTGTTCTGGTCACGAAGACTGGAAGATGCTTCGAAATCAATCAAGGTGCGGGAGCTGATGATCTGGAAATGCGTGGGGTTCGTCATCGCCCATTCGAGATAGCCCTGTCCGATCGCTTCGAAGGCGGCTGCGGGATCTGCGCTACCGACATTTGACACAGTCTTGGTGACGGCTTCTGCCAGCCGATCCATGGCCTGTTCGGCAACGGCCGTCAGGAGCGCTGTTTTCGATCGAAAGTGCCGGAACGGCGCCCCGGGCGAAACGCCCGCGCGCTTTGCCACCTCGCGCACAGACAGTTGCTCCACCCCGCGTTCCTCGATGAGTTCAACGGTTGCTGCGATGAGCGCTTCGACCAGGTTGCCATGGTGATAGGGCTTCTGCTGGTCGCCTGCGTTGGTGATTGGTGTCTTGGCCATCCCTGAGCGATACCACGGCTTAATGTAATCAACGATTATTTTATTGACCAGCCCTCCTCGGCATGTAATCAGTGATTACACCACAGATGGAGGTTCACATGTTTCGTCCTGCCTTGATGACAAGTCTCGCTCTCTTGGCTTTGCCGACCAAGCTGGCTTACGCTGAAGACCGACCGACCTTGGAGATCGCCTGGCCGCAGCCCGGCTCCGTTGTCGAGCTTGGAAATGATCGTGAAAAGGCGGTAGGGGTTGTGGTGAGGAGCAACTTCAGATTGCTTCCCGCAGGTCAATGCGGCGAGAACCGCCAGTGCGGCCATGTGCACATGAAGATCGATCCAGACGCAGACACGTGCAACATCCCAGGTAAGCCATACAACAGCATGAACAGTGACTTTGGTGGCGACCTCATCAAGGCTCGCTTTGGCCATTGTCCGAAGGCCGTCGGCCAGCACGTGATCGGTGTCCTCCTTGCCGATGATCGCCACAAGCCCATTCTTGTGGGCGGCAAGCCGGTTACCGCCTTGGTGACCGTCACGACGAGGTAGGGCCAATCTGATGTCACGTGGAAAAGGGCGACATGGTCCCGGCTCGTAGTCCAAGGACCTGCATGACGAAATCGAGTTTGTCCCAAACACTCCGATACGGTCGAGTCCAGCAGTGAAGTTAGCCTTGAACCACAACTCAAAGCGTCCCCACAGATGCTTTGAGGGTAACTCAATCAACTCAGGGGATTTCTGACAGCGCCAGTATGTTCACTGAACGGGACACTATGGCCTTCCGCGTCGGCCAACCACAAGATGGTCCACATTGGGTCAACCATTCACCTTCCGGACTCTCAACGAACGTCGGCTCCTAAGCGCCAAAGCGGACCAAGCTCTTTGGTCCTGGGTGTGCCAATAGGGATCATTAGGAGTGCGCGCGCCGAACAATCCAACTCAGCTCAACCCGAATGACACATTGCCGTTCGTTGGAAGTGGATCGCCTAATCTGCCATATGGGCGGGGCAAATGAAGCCTTACTCGACGGGTACCCAAATCTCCAAGCCGCCTGCGCCGGTCCATGGATTGAACCTCCCGTCATACCTTTCGAGCAGGTCAGGCATGTCTCCGGCCGTCAGCCCGGCAGCGGGCAGCGCCTGTGCGAACACGGCATGGATCGTGCTGGCAATGGTGGTGACGTGGCCCTCGTGCGGAAACACAGCCCAGCGCTGAGCTGGAAGCCGCATCCCGGTGAAGCTGCTGTCGAGATCGGCAAGGTCCGAGACCTCGACGCCCGCAAGGTAGAAGTAGGTGCCGCCGGCCGTACCTGCGACCAGACCGTAGGTTGTTTGGCCCTTTTGCCCCGGGATTTCGCCAAGATAGGGCTGAAGGTCCTGCCAGAGCGCGGGGATGCCGGCAAAATCGTCGGCAGCGAAGCCGCGCCCGATACCGGCGATGAGCAATGGTCCCGGCGAGACAAGACGCGGCGGCGGCAGATGCACGGGAACCACCGGATCCTCCCGCAGCGGCTCCACCAGCGCAAGGCCCGCCACATGGCCCCGCGCCCGGAGTTCGGCCGGGCTGAGGCCGAACTGGTCCCGGAAGGCGCGGGAAAAGGCTTCGTGCGAGCCGTAGCCGGCCTGGAATGCGACGGCCAAGATGTCGGGAGCGCCGTCGGCCAGGGTGCGGGCCGCCTCCGTCAGGCGTCGCCCGCGCACATAGGCCGTCACCGTGGTACCCGTGGCGCAGGAAAAAAGGCGCGAAACCTGGAAGCGCGAGAGGCCGCAGACCCGCGCCAGATCATCGAGCGTGATGGCGTGCAAAAAGTGGCTCTCGATGAACCAGATTGCTTTCTCGACCGGCGTTTGCATGCCCGACATGACCCGCGGCCACCTCAGCCCTCGAACACCTTCTCCTCCCGGCGGCGCAATGCATTGAAGACGGTCTCAGGCATGCGCAGCCGCGGATCCTCCGCAAAGCGTCGTCTCACCGCATCGAAATTCCCATCCGGGTCAGCCGTCAGCAAGGCGACCTCATCGAAGAACTCGAGTTCCTCGTCGGAAAGTGTGGCATCGGGCGCTGGCTGTGCGCCCCATACGTCCCAGGGCAGGGTTTCGCAGCCGTTGAGGGTGGCGAGATCACGGATCAGGCTGCCGGCAATGAACCAGAGGCCGCGCAGGTGCGAGAACTCGATGCCGAACAGGTCCGGATCCAGTTCACCGCTGCGGCATCGGCGCCAGGCGTCGGGCGCCGTCAGGAACTGGTCGCGCGGCACGTCATGGATATCGTGGCCGATCGCAAGATTGCGGACGAAGACATCATCGAACTGGCTATCCAGCAACGCCCAGCGACCGTCCTCCGCCCTCCAGTATTCGCAGACCCAATGATCCTCGAACTTCCCCGGATTAAAGTAAGCGCCAAAGCCACCCCTGCCCCGAGCGGGCACCCCGTGATGGCGAAAGATCGCGAGGGACAGCAGCATGAAATGGCGACAGATGCCAACGAGGCGCTTCTCAGGCGGTCGGCTGACATCGAGCGGGCGGTCGTCGAGCGCCAGCAACACATCGAGGATCTTCTCCATGGGCCGGATATGGCTCTCGGCCCGGCGCGCCTCGGGCAGCGCATAGTCGTAGAAGGGTTCTGCGACGTGTTCATAGATCAACAAGCCTTGCACCGTGCGGGCGATACCAGCCGGATCAGACGGGAGCGCATCAAACAGGGCGGCATGGCGCCCGGGCGTGCTGAAGGGCGAGTGGTCGGCATAAGTGTCGAGCACAGCCTGGGATACCCTCACATGATGCTTGAGACGCGCAGGAAGGACAGTAGCGTTCATGTCAGCCTCCAAAGGTTCAACTGCCTGTTCGCCCCTTCTTGCCTCGAGATTTGGTAGTTCGCTTGATCCTGTTTGCAGGGGCGGAGCTTTGCCGTCATCCGCCTCGAATGAACAGCCATCGCTAACAGGCAGATATGCCTGTCTATCCCGCAGGAACGGGCATCGGCTTCTGGGTTGGAGATCTTGCAACATCCCCAGCGAACGTCAGTAACGGGCCAGACATTCACATTCCAACCGCTCAACGAACGTCAGCTTTCTGAAGCGGACCAGACCCTTTGGTCCGGGGAATGCTGGTTCCTGACCTTCCCTCAGGTCAAAATCAAGATTGGCTCCAGCATCGGCAGCCTGGGAGACTGCAACCTGTATCCCAATTCCAAGAGGCTCAAATTCCTTCCGGAGCTGGTACAGCCGCGCCGGACTTCGCAATCTCCCGGATGACCTGCATCACGGTCCGGCATGCGAGTGTCAGCTCGCCATGGCGCGACATCGCCAGGGCAATGTGGCGGGGAATGACAGGGTCAATCAGCTTCGACGCTTGCAGGCGGTAATCCCTTGCGGCACCCGCGATCGCGTAAGGTCCGAGCAACGCGTATACACCGCCATCGGCGACGATATGCGCCTGCAATCTCAAAGAATCCGCTTCCAAGGCAACATTGAGTGTGATGCCGCGCTCGGCCGCGAGCTGCTCGAGGTGATCGCGCCAGGAGCTCGGGCGGCAGAACAGCACCAGCGGCAGGTTATGCAGGGCCGAGAACGGGACCGTCGGCTTGGCGGTCAGCGGGTCACCGACCGCGCTCATGACATAGGTCGGGGCCTCGACGAGGTAGGTATCGCCATCCTTGGGCGACGCGCTGGTGCGGTACAGGATCGCGAGATCGACACTGCCATCCTCAAGCCAGGTCTCGAGCTGCGCGCCCTGGCCCTCTCGCACCGCGAGCTGAACCAGGGGGTACTGCTCCGCCAGGCGCCTGTACAGCGTCGTGACCAGCGGGTGCGCGGTCGAGGGCAGGCTGCCGATCCGGACTTTGCCGATCGGTGTGCCGGCCGCGGTGCGGACATCATTGGCGAGTTGTTCAGTGCTCGCCAACCAAGCGCGCACCTTGGGAGCAATGCGCTGCCCCAGTTCGGTCAGCACGACGCCCCGCCCCGTGCGCTGGAACAGGCGCCCGCCGCATTCCTGCTCCAGCTCGCCGATGCGGCGGCTGATATGCGGCTGGCTCGTGCCATAGGCCAAGGCCACCTTGCTCAGACTGCCGAGCTCGGCAGCATCGAGGAACAGCTTCCAAGCCGCGTAATCCACGGGATCACCTCAAGATATACCTCAATCAGTATATCTGAAATGTCTGCCCTGTGCATTCCGATATGGTGCATTCCTCGCTATTGTTCCTCCCATGTGCTGACCGGCCCGATCGAGGAAGCCGCCGAAGAGCCGCTTCCAGAACACCGAGACAGCCTGAGTGCTGCGTGCAAGCAAGCGTCGCCGCGACGAGCGCGCCGACCCCAACCACCGACGATACAACTTGGAGGAAACCAACATGCCATCCCTCGATCTCAGAGGTCTCGTTCCCGCTCCCGTGACCCCCTTCACCCGCGATGGCGAGGTCGATCACGCCGCGATCCAGCGCCTCGGCGCCTGGCTCGGCAGCCATGACGGTGTCAAAGGCCTGGTCGTTCTCGGCCATGCCGGCGAAGGCACCTTCCTCACGCCGAACGAGCAGACCGCCGTCATCGAAAGCTTCATCAAGTCGACCGACGGCAGGGTTCCGGTCATCGCCGGCATCACCCTAGAGGGCACCAAGGTGGCCGCGTTGGAAGCCAAGCGGGCTGTTGCAGCCGGGGCGGCGGCCGGTCTGGTGTATCCGTCCCACGGCTGGCTGCGCTTTGGCTACCAGAAGGGCGCACCGCAGGACCGCTACCGTGCGATCCACGAGGAAAGCGGCCTGCCGCTAATCCTGTTCCAATACCCGGACGTGACCAAGGCCACCTACAACCTCGAGACCCAGCTTGAGATCGCGGCCCAGCCAGGCGTCTTCGCCATGAAGAACGGCGTGCGCAACATGCGCCGCTGGGATACCGAGATCCCGGTGATCCGCCGCGAGCGTCCCGATCTCCAGATCCTGACCTGTCACGACGAGTATCTGCTGCACACGATGTTCGACGTCGACGGAGCCCTGGTGGGCTACGGTGGTCTGGCACCCGAGCCGCTGATCGAGTTCATCGCCGCCGGCAAGGCCAAGGACTACGCCAGGGCCCGTGCCATCCATGACCGGCTGCTGCCGGTGACCCGCACGGTTTATCACCGTGGGTCGCACATGGAAGGAACAGTCGCGCTCAAGCATGGCCTCGTCGCTCGGGGTATCCTCGACCACGCAACGGTGCGCTCGCCGCTTCTGCCGCTCGAGCCAGGTGCGGACGTCGAGATCGCCGATGCGCTGCGCTCGGCTGGTCTCGTCAAGCAACCAACGGCCGTGGCAGCGGAGTAAACAGGTCGAGACGCAGACTAATGACAAAACGGCGGAGCGGATTCACGCTCCGCCATCAACCAGGAGGGAACGCCAATGACCCCACGAAATGCCGCAGGTAGCATCTCATACGCCAGCATCGCCGAGCCGTTCGCCCGCGCGCGGGCGATGGCGGGAAGACGCCCATTCCTGAAGGCCCTCGTGACCGGCCTCGCCGCGATCGCGTGGGTGCATGGTGTGTCCGCCCAGCCGGCCAAGTATCCGGCCCACCCGATCAAGATCATCGTGCCCTTCGCGGCCGGTGGCGGTGTCGATGCCTTCGCCCGCCTGCTCGGCAAGCAGATCGAGGAGAAGCGCGGCGCCACCGTCGTGATCGAGAACCGGCCTGGCGCCAACGGGACCCTCGGTGCGAATGGCGTCCTCCAGTCCCAGCCGGATGGCTACACGCTGCTGTTCTCGGCGGCGACCCACGTGATGGCGCGCCAGGTCATGAGCAAGGTCGCCTTCGATCCGGTCACCGACTTCACCCCGATCGCGCGGGTCGGCGAGGCGCCGATGCTGGTGGTCATGTCGCCGAAGAATCCGCAGAAGACGATCGCCGAGGTCGTCGAGGATGCCAAGAAGAATCCGAGCCAGTGGGAGTTCGGGGTTTCGGCCATCGGCTCCCCCGGGCACATCGCGACGATCGCCTTCAACCATCTGGCCGGGGCGAAGGTCACGATCGTGCCATACAAGGGCACGGCACCCGCGCTGACCGATGTCATGGGCGGTCACGTCCAGCTCATGATCGATCCCGTCATTGCGCTGCTGCCGATGGCCCGGGATGGACAGGTCAAGGCGCTCGCGACGACGACCGCGAAGCGCAGCCAGCTCACTCCGGAGATTCCGACGGCGGCGGAAAGCGGCATGCCGGGGCTGGAGTTCAGCTCGTGGTACGGGCTCTGGGGGCCGAAGAATATGCCGGCCGAGACGGTGGCGTGGCTCAACACGGCGATGGCGGACGCGACCCGTGACCTGGCAGCCGCCGGACGGCTGGCGGCCCTCGGGATCGAGCCGATCTACGAGAGCCCGGATGAGTTCGGCAGCTTCATCAAGCGGGAGGTCTCGCGTAATGCCGAGCTGCTGAAGGCTGCCGAGTTCAAGCCGATGTAGCTGCGATCCAAGCCGCATTCGGAGATGTGGCTTGGCTCATCGGGAAGCAAACAAGGCGGTGACAATATCGAGGAATTGCCGCCTTGATTGCCTCCCGGCTGAGGTACGAGGCAACTATTCAATCTTGCTATACGGGGAAGGTCCGGAAGGGGTCACACAGCGACGATCCCCAGCTTTCAGGAACGTCCGCTGTTCCTGCCCTAAGCCGACTTTCGGCTTACTTCCGAGAAGTGCCATTTTCAGACGTTCCGTGCTGTGGAATCAAGCCGCAGTGCGAGGCAAAAAAGACCTCCTCACCCGTCGCGACAGAGGTAAGGAGGTCTCTCGAAAAAAGATGGTTGGCTCGCGCGTGTGAACTATTCGGGATAAACCTCGATGTCCTCCGGCGTCGCCTTGTTGAAAAGGATGAATACCAAGGGGTTGCCGGGCTCGGACATTGCATCGCTGCGCCGGCCCGTTATCTCTCCGGCTACGCCGCTTGTATACTCCGCAACCACCTCGCCGAAGCTATTGCGCTGGATGGCAACCTTCTGTCCGACTTCGACCTTGTCGTTGAGTTTGACCAGATGCTCAACGAGCCCGCCCGCGGTGGCCAGGATCGGGAACGCGCTGTTGCCGACAAAGACAGTCACGTCCTTGCCCGTACGTCCCATTGGCCCGGCAATCATGCCGTGATGCTTGAGGACGTTCATTGTGCCTTCCACGAACAGGGAAACCATCTCGCGGTCCAGGACGCGCGCAGCGCCGATTTCCGGTGTGAAGGACGGGATGCCCACGTCCATAAACGCGTTGTGCAGGACACCGGGATATACATGATTGTCGAAGATCTGGCCGACGGGATAGAGCTCCACCATCGCCTTGACCTCGGGCACATCCATACCGCCAACATTGAATCCGGTGACTTCGAATCCGGTTGTCCCGGTGTGGAAGTCGATCGCGAAGTCGGCGTTCGGCCGCAGCAGCCGGTTGAACAGAAGCCCGGCATGTCGGCTGGGCGCGGTAGCGCCGTTCTCGTTCCCGGGCCACTCCCGATTCATATCGATCAGATTGATGCCTCTGCCCTGGTTGGGCCATCTGCGCTGCATGCTTTCCAGGGCTGGGCGGGACACGTCCGTGACCGCCATCACCGTGCCCGACATCTGCGCCGGGTCGAGTTGGTTCATCACGGTCTGGACCGTATGCACAGAACTCATCTCGTCGCCATGCACGCCACTGGTCAGGACGCCGCGCTTGCCCGGCTTTGCTCCCTTCGCGACCGTCACAGACACATACCAGTGCTGACCGGTAGGCATCTCAACACCCTGGAAATACAAGAGGTGCTTCTGCCCCGGTTCCAGGTCGTTGACGTCGAGCGCACTGACGACTTTCTTCCCGTCGATCACGTCGCCGGTGTAGGCCGTTCCCTGGGGCATTGCCGGAACCGTGCTTGCAGGCGAGGGCGTCGTGCCCTGGGCGTTTGCCGCGCCCGCCTCGGCTGCGAGGGCAGCCGAGGCAATGGCTGCGATCATGAAGTCCCGCCGATCAACGCCGTGACCTGGATTGTCCGACATAGTGAGGGTCCTTCATGATGCCGAGGCGGCAAAGTCGAACGGACACGCGCTCATCCTATCACGATGATGAGTTTTGCGGGATTATTATCGGCTGACCCCGGTTGCCTCTCCTGCTTAACAATGTAACCGGGTTCGCAGAACGGGATGTTATGGATCGTAGAGTCGAATGGCAGAACTGATCCGGGAATGTCCGAAATGGGTCCGAGCAGGAGATTGGCGCAAGGTGCAATACGTCTGGCTCGCCCGGGTAAGCTGACGAAGGCTTTGGGACATTCTCAGCCTGGGTTTCCTGTCGGCACAAGCGGCCAAGGTTCATTGCGGGGGCTTCGTTTCAGGAGCACTGCAATGCAAGAAGGGATCGCTGACCATCCTCTCCGCATCACGACACCTTGGAACCAGGGCAAGCTGATTGGACCCAAACCGCCTCTCAAAGCGAAGGAGATCTGGTCCATTCGGGTCAGACTCCAGGTTGCGCAACGTGTTCGGGATCTGGCTCTGTTTAACCTCGCGCTCGACAGCAAGCTGCGCGCCTGTGACCTCATCGCGCTCCGAGTGGATGATGTGGCGCTCAATGGGCGGGTGCGATCCCGCGCCACCGTGATCCAGCGGAAGACAGGGAGACCCGCTCAGTATGAGATCACGGAGCAGACCCGCGAGGCTGTAGGGCGCTGGCTCAAGAAGAAGGACCTGCATAAGGGCGAGCCGCTGTTTCCAAGCCGGATCAATCGGCAGAGATCCATGACTACGCGCCAGTACGCTCGCCTGCTCGGATCCTGGCTTCGTGCGATTGGGCTGGATCCCTTGGCCTACGGCACACACTCACTGCGGCGGACCAAAGCCTCGATGATCTACCGAAGGACAGTCATGTAAGTTGTCTGGTCGGATTGGGGCCAGAGCAGAAAGAGAATAGCCAGGAGATTCAGGAACGTGACCCCAGGGTGGCGCCTAGTTTAGTGATCGGAAGGCGGAATATGCTCTTCGGATTAAGGTGCCGAGGGCAAAGAATAGTTGCATTCTATAGTGGCAAATTACTGGCATGTTGCCGCCCTTGGCTTCATAATCGCTGGAATACGACAGCTGCGGGTCTAGGGATCTTGATGATCTATTCGCCTTCCGGTTCGACGCACCATGCGATCCCTGCGTTGCCGCCCCAGCGGGTCTTCGGCGAACCCGGCTGAGGCGCATAGATCATGGCCAGGCAGCATCTGCGATTCCGTGGCCTCTTTCAGAAATACTTCCTCGTGCTGTTTCTGGCCGTGGTCATCCCACTCGCAACCAATGGCGTTAGTGAGGCGTGGTTTGGCTATCGCGATCAACGGACGAGGCTCGAGCAGCTTCTGGGTGTCGAGGCGAGGTCAGCGGGAACCAAGATCCAGGGCTTCCTCGACGGCATCACCAATCAGCTGGGCTGGTTGGTTCAACTCCCCTGGACCGGAGAACCGGACGAGAGGCGGCGCATAGATGCCTTGCGTCTGCTGCGACAGGTGCCGGCCATCGTCAGCCTCACCCTGATCGACGGCAATGGTCGCGAACGTCTGTATGTCTCGCGCATAGGCTTGAACCGGAACGAGAGCCGGGTGGACAGCTCCGCCGACGTGGCGGTTGCAGGAGCCCGCTCGGCCGGGCTCTGGTATGGCAAGGTGAGCTACTATCGAGACTCCGAGCCCTACATGACGATCGCGATGTCCGGTAACCGGCCGTCCGTCGGCATGGTTGTCGCCGAGGTGAACCTGAAGCTGATCTGGGACGTGATCGCGGCCATCAGGATCGGACAGACGGGCCACGCCTTCGTGCTTGATGAGCCGGGGCGGCTCGTGGCCCATCCAGACATCAGCCTTGTGCTGCGGGGTGCCGATGAGACCACGCTCGCTCCCTTTCGGGAGATCCGGGAGGCAGTGAGGCGCGCCGGTGCGGATGTGGCAACGAGTCGGAACGCAGCGGGCATAGCCGTTGCGGCGGCCGCCACACCCGTAACGGGCCCCGATTGGACCGTTGTGGTCGAGCAGCCTCTCACCGAAGCCTTCAGGCCGATTTATGCGGCTCTGTGGAGAACGAGCGGGCTTCTTCTCGCCGGTGCCGCCTTCGCAGGCCTGCTGGCCTATGTTCTCGCCAGCCGGATGACCAAGCCGGTCCACTTGCTCGAGGAAGGCACCGAACGCATCGGTGCCGGACAGTTCGACCACCGGATTGAAATCAACACAGGAGACGAACTTCAGCGGCTGGCCGAAAGCTTCAACGCAATGGCGGCCGGACTCGCAGTGTCGCAGGAACGCCAGGAGCGAATTGCCAAACTCAAGCGGTTTCTGGCGCCCCAGGTGGCGGAGCTGGTTGACCGCACGGGCGACGACGACGTGCTCGAAGGCCGCCGCACCGAGGTGGTGACTGTCTTCTGCGATTTGAGGGGCTTTACGGCTTTCTCGGCAAGAGCGGCTCCCGACGAAGTGATGAGCGTCCTGTCGGAGTACTACCATGCTTTGGGCCAGATAATTACCAAGTATGCGGCCACTCTCACGAGCTTTTCGGGCGATGGGCTGATGTTGCTGATCAACGCCCCTGTTTCCGTCGCCGAGCCGGCACTGCAGGCTGTCGATCTGGCGGTGGAGATGCAGGTGAGCGTGCAGAAACTCATCGTCGACTGGCAGGAGCGAGGCTACCGGATCGGGTTCGGGATGGGACTTGCCATGGGACCGGCCACGGTCGGGCGGATCGGCTACGAGAGCCGGTTCGACTACACCGCCATCGGCAGCGTCGTAAACCTCGCCGCCCGCTTGTGCGCGTCGGCCTCGGATCGCGAGATCCTTGCAGACGCGACGGTTGCGGAAGCGGTTAAGGACAAGCGCACCGTGCACCCGATCGGCATGCGTCTGATCAAGGGCTACGACGAAGAGTTCCTAGTGTACCGCGTAGCCTTCGCTAAGCGGCCTGAAGCTTCTTGATCGCCCCTCCTCTAGGGTCGCTCAAACTGGTTTCGTGAAACGGTTATTGCGGCTATGATGGCAGCAAGTCGTCGGATGCTCCTGAAAACTGCAAGATGACCGGATGACAGTGGCTGGAATGAAATCCCATCTCGCGTATGTCCCTCGCATTCACGCCCAGATGCTGATGCGATGAGACGGCGGGACGTGCTCGCATGGCTGGGCAGTGCGGCGGCATGGACACTCCCGGTGCGCGCGCAAACTCCGGCAATGCCCGTCATAGGTTATCTCGCGCCGGAATCGCCCGGACCGTTCGACAGTCGCCTCAAGGCGTTCCGGGAAGGCCTTGCCGATGCCGGCTATGTCGAGGGCCGCAATGTAGCGATTGAATACCGATGGGCAGAAGGCCGGTACGACCGGTTACCCGCGCTGGCAGCTGATCTCGCCAGCCGACAGGTCACTGTCCTCGTCGCGTCCGGCGGCGCACCTGCCGCGCTCGCTGCGAAAGCGGCGACGAAGACGATCACCATTGTCTTCGAGATGGGGGGCGACCCCGTCGCGCTCGGCGTGGTCGACAGCCTGTCGCGGCCGCGAGGCAATCTCACCGGCGTTTCGAGTTTGAGCGTGGAAGTCTCACGCAAGCGGCTGGAATTCATGCATGAGCTGCGTCCGGCTGCTTCGTCCTTCGCCGTTGCTGTCAACCCGACCAGCCCAACCTCGGGCTCACAGGTGCGGAACCTCCAGACGGCCGCCGAGGCTCTCGGGGTTCGGCTCCATGTCATGAATGCCAGCACCGAAGGTGAGTTTGAAGCGATGTTCTTGGCCGCCACCCAAGAGCAGGCAGGAGGGCTCGTCTTCACCTCGGATCCTTACTTCGCTTTCCGCAGTACGCAGCTTGCCGATTTGTGCTTTCGCTATTCCATGCCCGCGGTCACGCAGTCCCGCGACTTTCCCACGGCAGGTGGCCTGATGAGTTATGGCGGCGACTTCGCGCAATCGCATCGCCGTGCCGGCAGCTACGCCGGGCAGGTCCTGAACGGCGGGAAGCCTTCCAATCTGCCGGTGCAACTCGTCACGAAAGTCGAGTTGGCCATCAATCTAAAAACGGCAAAGGCCCTCAGCATCGCCATCCCGCCCTCACTGATCAGCGGTGCCGATACGGTCATCGAGTGATGTCCTTATTCGAGTTCCGACTTACGCTTTGGGAGTGACCTGGCGCGTTGCGATGCGATCTCAGGGGCCGCGTCTGCGAAGTCGCGGTATCTTTACCAAAAACGTCTAAAGCGGGTCATGTACTGATGATCCCTGTCTTCCAGGAACGTCTGCTGTTCCTTGCCAGGGCAGACATTCAGCTTACTTCCGTCTCGTGCCGATTTTGTTGAAAAACTGCCGGGCACTGCTGCGTCGGTCTATTACTGGGGTCAGTGTACCAGACCAGGCTCAGCATCCTGTATGCCAGCCGCACGAAAAACGGCTCTTGCGGACTTTTTCAACACTATCTGCCAGAAGCGGACCTTTGATTGGCTTCGAACCTAGTCAGTACCGACCGGACAAAAAGATTGCGTTAGGCCCGGATGCGATCTGCCGTCAGGCTGGGATCGGCAACAGCAAGGGCGCCCCCTCCGACCGCACCCGACGGCTCGAGCGGTCAGCCGGGCAACGTTCCCTGAAGATCCCTGGCCAGTATCGGGTCATTCCACTCCTCGCCCCAGACCTGGACGACATGGCCTGGCGACGCCTCCCGGTACAGGCGCTCCGGCGGGAGGTAGTCGACTGACCTGATGGGGCTCTTGATATCCCCGTCCGAAACCCGATGGCGGCTGCCGCGTCGCGTCGGGTCGGGCACCGGGACGGCGGCAAGGAGGCGCCGGGTGTAGGGGTGCTGAGGGTTCTCGAGAATCGCGCTGCGCGGCCCAATCTCGACGATCTCGCCGAGATACATCACGGCGATGCGGTGGCTCACGCGCTCGACGACCGCCATATCGTGGGAGATGAACAGAAAGGCGAGGTGCAGATCCGCCTGCAGGTCGAGCATCAGGTTGACGACCTGGGCCTTGACCGAGACGTCCAGCGCCGAGACTGCTTCGTCCGCCACGATGACTTTCGGCCCCACCGCAAGAGCTCGCGCGATCGCGATGCGCTGCCTCTGGCCGCCGGAGAACTCGTGCGGGAAGCGCCTGGTCATGTCGGGCGAGAGACCGACCCGGCTCAGGAGATCGGCGGCGATCTCACGCGCCTCGTGCCGCGTTGCGAGCTTATTGATCAGAAGTGGCTCGGCGATTGCGGTGCCGATCGTCATGCGAGGATCGAGGCTTGCGAACGGATCCTGGAAGATCATCTGGATGAGCCTGCGGCGCTGCTGCAGCTCGCGGGGGCTGAGCCCCATCAAGTCCTCACCGTCGAGCCGGACAGAGCCGGCGAGCGGCTCGATCAGCCGCATGACGGAACGTCCCGTCGTCGACTTGCCGCATCCGGATTCGCCAACCAGCGCCAGCGTCTCGCCGCGAGCGAGGCTGAACGAGACGTTCTCAACCGCGTGAACCCGTCCGCCCACCCGGCCGAACAGGCCGGACCGCAGATCGAAGCGCGTCGTCAGGTCCTTGACTTCGAGCACGGGCCGTGTCGACGGCACGATCGTATCCGGCGTCTCGACGGCGGGCTCCAGGATCCCGGTCGCACGATCGACGACAGGAAAGCGCATTGGATGTTGTCGCCCAGCCATCGAGCCGAGCACCGGCACGGAGGCGATGAGCGCGCGCGTGTAGCCCTGGCGCGGCCTGGCGAAGATCGTCTCCGTGGACCCGCTCTCGACCGCTTCGCCGTCGAGCATCACAACGGTTCGGTCAGCAATCTCGGCGACGACACCCATGTCGTGGGTAATGAAGAGGACGGACATGCCCTCCTCGTCCTGGAGGCTCTTGACGAGGTCGAGGATCTGCGCCTGGATGGTCACGTCCAGGGCGGTCGTCGGTTCGTCGGCGATGAGAAGCTTCGGCCGGCAGGCGAGCGCCATGGCGATCATGACGCGCTGGCGCATGCCGCCCGAGAACCGGTGAGGGTAGTCGTCGAGACGGGCTCTTGCATTCGGGATGCGCACCTTCTCCAGCAGGCGCACCGTCTCCGCGTCGGCCTCTGCCCGCGAGAGACGCCGGTGCAGCATCAGCGCTTCCGCTATCTGAAAGCCGATGGTCAGCACGGGATTGAGGCTGGTCATCGGCTCCTGGAAGATCATGGCGATGTCGTCGCCACGAACGCGGCGCATCTCGGCGTTCGGCAATCCCAGGAGATCACGGCCTTTGAGGAGCACCCGCCCCGTGACCCGGCTCGTATCGCGGGGCAGGAGGCGCATGATGGAAAGGGCCGTCACGCTCTTGCCGGAGCCCGACTCGCCCACGATGGCGACGGTCTCTTTCGGCCCAATCGAGAAGGATAGGTTGCGCACGACGGGGCGCCACGCACCCTCGACGCGGAAGGCGGCCGTGAGTTCCTGAACATCGAGGATCGATTCCATCACGCTCCGGCCTGCTCTCTAGATGATACGTCGCGGGTCGAGCGCATCGCGCAGGCCGTCACCGACGAAGTTGATTGACAGGACAGTGAGGAAGATCGCGGCTCCTGGAAAAAGCGCCCAGTGGGGAGCAAACTCAAGATGATCCTTGGCGTCAAAAAGGATGCGTCCCCACGTGGGAATGTCCGGTGGGAAGCCAAGGCCGAGGAACGAGAGGGTCGACTCCGCGATAATTGCCGTCGAGACCTCAATCGTGCTCGCTACGATCACAGGCCCGAGCGCGTTTGGCAGAATGTGACGCATCACCTGATGCCACCGGCTCGCGCCTTGGGAGCGCGCCGCCTCGACGAATTCCTTCTCCCGCAGAGAGAGGAACTGCGCCCGCACCAAGCGAGCCACTGGCATCCAGCGCAAGCCTCCGATCACCAGCACGATCACGACGAAGACACCGCCCTCTAGGCCGAACACAACCTTGAGCCGGTCGCGGAAGAGATAGATGACGAGAAGCAGGAGCGGCAGCTGCGGCAGCGACAGGAAGAGGTCGGTAAGCCACGTCAGAAAGGAGTTGGCGATGCCGCGGGACATGCCGGCGACCGCGCCGATCACGACCCCGACGAGGGTCGCGATGATCATCGCGGCGAATCCAACCGCAAGCGAGATGCGCCCGCCATAGATCATGCGCGCGAGCAGGTCCTGGCCCAGGTCGTCGGTGCCAAACGGATGAGCGAGGGACGGGCCCTGCAAGGTTGCCGCGAAGTCGATGTCATTGATTGCGACGGGCCAGAGCAGGGATCCGAACATCACGCCGAGGCACATCAAGCTCAAGATGAAAGCCCCCGCCACCGCCAGCCGGTGGCGACGGAACCGCCGCCAGGTCTCGCTGCCCCGTGAGGCGGAGCGAGCAACTGGGGAAGCCGCTTTATCGGAAAGAGATGCGGGGATCGAGCCAGCCATAGAGCACGTCTGCGAGGAGGTTGAAGAATACGACGAGGCAGGCGAAGACGAAGGTTACCGCCATGACGACCGGGGTGTCATTCGCGAGCATCGCGTTGATGAGAAGGGATCCGATGCCGGGCACCCGGAAGATCTGCTCGGTGACGATGGCGCCGCCGAAGACTGCGGGCATCTGCAACGCCACGAGGGTGACCACCGGGATGAGGGCGTTGCGCGCAACATGGCGCAGCGTCACGGTCCGCTCGGGCAAGCCCTTAGCGCGTGCCGTGGTGACATAGTCCAGCCGAACCACGTCCAGCACTGCCGCGCGCACGTAACGAGTGTAGGACGCTGCCTGAAACAGGCCCAGGACGAGGACCGGCATGAGTGCCTGCCGGGCGTGCTCCCAATACCAGCGCCAGCCAGTCTCCGGGATGTCGGCCCTGTAGACAAACGGCAGCCAGTCGAGCTTGATTGAGAAGATCAGGATGAGGAGCAGTCCCGTGAAGAAGGTTGGCAGCGAGAACCCGACAAAGGCGAGGGTGTTCGCGATCTGGTCGAACACGGAGTAAGGACGGGTCGCGGCATAGATCCCGACGGGCAGCGCGATGGCGAGCGCTAGAACTTGGGACGATCCGATGACGAAGAGCGTGGTGGGCACACGCTGGAGGATGAGCGTGTCGACGTCGACGCGGCTCGCGAACGAGAAGCCCCAGTCGCCCTGCGCCATCGCGGCAAGCCAGCGCAGGTAGCGCACCAGAATGGGGTCATCAAGCCCGAAACTCTCGCGCAGGTTCGCCCGCACCTCAGGCGGGATGTTCGGGTTTGTCGCAAGCTCGCTGAACGGGTCCCCGGGCGCGAGCGCCAGCACTGTGAACAGGATGAGGCTGATCCCGAGCAGGCTCGGGATCGCCACGAGGAGGCGCCTGATCACGTAATCCGTCACCGGGCGCCCTCGTATCTGCCAGTCCGTGTCACCTGAGGGATCATGCCTCGCGGTACCAGCTGTTGAGCGTCCACAGGTCGGCGTCCCAGCCGCTGTAGTTGGGCACCAGGGTGTTGCTGCAGGCAGCCGTTCGCGTGCGGGAGATGATCGGCAGGATCACGTTCGCGCTGCAGAAGATGTCGTTCATCTTGATGAAAAGCGCAGCACGCTTGACCGGATCGAGCTCCTTCTGCGCCGCCCGGTAGGCTTCGTCGGCCGCCGGATCGACATAGCGCGAGATGTTTCGCCCCTGCCACTTGTTCTCCTTCGTCGCGACCTCCCACGAGACGAACTGATTGAGGAACCGCTCCGGATCAGGTTGCGGCTGCGTCGTCGTGTACATCTCCATGTCGCAATAGAGCTTCGTGTAGGTGTCCGGATTCGCGACGTCCGACGAGAAGAACACCGTCGCCGTCACGGACTTGAGCTCGAGATCGATGCCGGCCTTCTGGCAGGCCTGCTTGATGATCGCCTGCGTCTTCTGGCGAGGCGCATTGATCGAAGTTTGGAAGACGTACTTGAGCTTTTTGCCGTCCTTTTCGCGGATCCCGTCTGCGCCTTGTTTCCAACCGGCTTCGTCGAGGATCTTGTTCGCCTTGTCGATATTGAACTCGTATTTCATGTTGGGCGAACGGAACTGCTCCGGAGCATTGACGAAGTTCGCCGTGGCCGTGCCGCCGCGGCCGTAGATGAACCGCTGGATCGAGTCCCGGTCGATGAGCAGGTTGATGGCTTGGCGCACCGCCGGATCGGTAAGCGTGGGGTGCTTCGACTTGGCGTGCGAGCGCTCGCCGTCGATCTCGGTCCAGGGATCGGTGGTGTTGAGGATGATGAATTCCAGATCGCCGCTCGGAACCGTGATGACCTTGCCGCGCCCACCCGTCTCCATGCGCTTGAGGATATCGTCCTCGACCTGCATGTTCCAGGCGTAGTCGAACTCACCGGTCTGAATCACCGCCCTGGCCGCCGAGACGGCATCGCCACCGCCCTTGATCTCGATCGTGTCGAAATGGGGTTGACTGGGGATGTGGTAATCGGGGTTGCGCTCGCCGCGCAGGATGTCGCCAGGCTTGAAGTCGACAAACCTGTAAGGCCCGGTTCCGACAGGCTTGAGGTTGGCTGGCGCCTCGCGGGATTTGGCGCCTTTATACTCCGCGAAGACATGCTTCGGGATGATCATGCCGACCACGCCGACGAAGGGGTCGGCCCAGAACGGCGTGGGCTGCTTAAAGACGAGCCGGACAGTATGGTCGTCTATCTTCTCGACGGTTTTCAAGCTGGTGTAGGAGCCGCTCGTCGTGGCGGCGGTCGCCGGATCGATCGCATACTCCCAGTTGAACACCACGTCGTCGGCGGTGAAGGGCTGGCCGTCGTGCCATTTCACGCCGCGCTTGAGCTTCCAGGTGACGGTGGTGCCGTCCGCAGAGAGCCCGCCGTTCTCGCGGCTCGGGATCTCGGCTGCGAGAAACGGGATGAGGTTGCCGTCCTTGTCCCAGCCGGCGAGCGGCTCATAAAAGACCCGGGAGCCGTTCTGGTCCTTGGTTCCCGTCGCGAAATGCGGGTTGATAAGGGTGACGGCTTGCCAGAACAGGAGCTTGAGCGGTCCGCCGCCGCCGGCCTTGGTCGGCTTGTAGGCTGGTTGGGTCTGCGCGAAGGCAACGCCTGCCTGAGCGAGCAGCATGCCTGCCATCGGAGCCGTAAACCCGACCGACGCCATCCGGGCGATGAAGCCGCGGCGCGACATGCGCCCATCCTTGACGGCGCCAATTAATGACCGAAGCTTGTCTTCTTCCATGGAGTTCTCCCTGCGCGCGGACAGCTGGCCGACCAGCCCTCGCCTTTTCTAAGGCAACTCATGCGCCAGGTACCCCGGGCGCCGTGCACCCCATCCTGAGCAGCATTCGCTCGACTTGCAATAGGGTTCGAGCCACCAACTCAGTGGCCTCCTCGCACCCATAAGGCTGTTGCCGTTGACCGTCTTGGCCTCGGACCGGCTGCCTCGTGATCCCGCGCCAGACCAGCGACCCGCTCCAGCGCGAACAAGGAGCACGGCAGAAAAGCCCCTAAGATCTCGCTCTGCGAGCGAGGCCCGCTTTGCCCAGAGGCAATTTGAACTCCACGATGTCTCGGCGGGAGAGCACCAAGACGACCGCGACATCATTCCGAACCTCGTAGGCGCTCGCGATCTCAGCTTGCGGCACCACGGCATTCTCGCCGGTTCTGTTGCAACTTTGAAGATTGCTCCGCCTGAGCTACGACAGGAGGATGTCGAGAGGGGCTGGCGGTGAGGCAAAATAACAAGAACCCGTTCAAGGGTCGGCAATTCACGGCGGAAATCATCCTGTGGGCAGTCCGCTGGTATCTGCAATTTCCAATCAGCTATCGCGATCTCAAGCGCATGTTGGCCGATCGGGGTATCCAGGTCGATCACACGACCTTGTTTCGTTGGATTCAGACTTACGCTCCTGAACTGGACAAGCGCATCCGTCCGCACCTGCGGATGACGAATGGCTCCTGGCGTGTGGACGAGACTTACATTCGGGTGAAGGGTCAGTGGGTCTATCTCTACCGTGCCGTCGATGCGCGCGGCCAAACCGTCGACTTTCTGCTCTCGCCCAAACGGGGTGTGGCTGCAGCCCGGCGCTTCTTCCGCAAGTCGCTGAAGCAGTCACATACGATGAATCCACGCACGATCACGGTCGACAAGAACGCCGCCTATCCAACTGCGGTGAAGGCCATGAAACGGGCTGGAGAACTCTGGCGCTTTGCCAAGCTTCGGCAGGTGAAATTCTTGAACAACATCGTCGAGCAGGATCACCGGCGCATCAAACGACTGGTTCGACCAGGGCTGGGCTTCAAGAGCTTCGCGTCCGCCTCGCAGACGATTGCCGGCTATGAGGCGATGGCGATGATCCGTAAGGGACAGATTGTAAGCGCACCAGCAAACGACATGCAGGCTCAGCGTGACTTCATTGCTACTCTGTTCAGCGCAGCTGCCTGAATGAAGATCTGATCCGGCTCTCGCTCGACCTCCACCAAGGTTTGCAACAAAACCATATTGTCGAGGATCAGCCGATCGATGGCCTGCAGGATCGGCTTGCCGGCGGTGCCGCTGGGCTCTCCGTCATCGCTGCAGCGATAGCTCTGACCTGCCCGCCAAGCCCAGCAATTGTGGTTGGCTCCCGGATGGGAGTGCTCGGCAATAAAGTCCTTGGCAGCCTGCTCGCTTGTAATCGGGCCGACGGTCGCCACAAAGCGGCTTTTCTTGATGGTCTGTTCAAGCGAAGTCAGATGTTCAACGGTGAACATAGGATGCGAAGTACCGATTAGGGCGTGTCATCGCTTGATCCAATCGAGTGTAGCGGCGAGGCAGAGAATGCCCATGAAAGATGAGGTGGTCTTTTCGTAGCGAGTTGCAACGGCTCGCCACTCCTTCAATCTGGCCCAGAGCCGCTCGACGACATTGCGGTTATTGTAAATCCAATCTGGGCAAGCGACTGGCGCCTCGTGGCGCTGCGGCGGGATCGCCGGCTTCGCACCGATGCTCCAGATGTGCTCACGAAAGGCATGGCTGGTGTAGCCGCGATCTCCGACTGGTCAGGTGGGCGGTGCTGCGGGTTGTGCCGGGTCTGGGTTGGCCATGTCGCCTGAGGTGATGAGTGGGGTATCGACCGTGCACACGACGCCGGCCGGGGCGAACTCAATCCTGGCCTCACCACCAAGGTCCTGGGCCAAGCTGCGCTCGATCAGCCGGGTGCCGAAGCCACGGCGCATGGGCGGCGCGACCGGCGGACCATCCCTTTCCTTCCAGCGCAGCTTGAGGTGCGGCGGTGTGCTGTGGTGGTCCACGCGCCAGGTGAGATCCACCGCACCAGAGGCATCCGACAGGGCGCCATACTTGAGGGCATTGGTGCCCAGTTCATGCAAAGCCATTGCCAGATCAAGTGCCATGCGCGGCGACAGCCGCACGCCCGACCCGCGCACATGAAAGCGCTCGTGTCCCGGCTCGCGGAACGGCGCCAGCGCCTGAGCCACGATCGCGTGCAGATCCGCCCCCTCCCACTTCTCCTGGGTCAGCACGTCATGGGCGCGCGACAGCGCGATCATGCGCTGCTCGATCATGGTGCGCGCCTCGGGTGGGGTGGGCGCATTGCGCAGTGTCTGTGACACGATTGACTGCACCGTGGCCAGCGTATTCTTGACCCGATGGTTGAGCTCGTTGAGCAGCAGCTGCTGGTACTCGGCCGCCCGCACCCGAGCGGTGACATCGCTGCCTTCGACGAAGACACCGGAGACCGCCCCATCCGCTCCGATGATCGGCTGGTAGACGAAGTCGACGAAGATCTCCTCGGCGGGGCCATCCGGCTGACGCTGGACCTTCGCCGGCATCTGGTGCCCGACGAAGGGCTGGCCAGTCGCATAAACCTGATCGAGCCGCTCGAAGAAGCCCTGTCCGGCCAGTTCCGGCAGGGCCTCGCGCACCGGCTTGCCGATCAGATCGCGCGCGCCGCCGATGCGCCGGTAGGCGTCGTTGACCAGGGCGTAGACATGATCCGGCCCGCGCAGCACCGCCATGTGGCCGGGCGCCTGCTGGAACAGGGCGCGCAGATCCGCCATCTCGGCCTGGACGGCATCTCCGTTATTTGGTTCGTCGCGCATCGGGCCTGATCCAAGGGAGACACGTCCTCGAACAGATCCCACCGCAGGGCGGGCGCGACGATGGAGCTCCCATTGGGAAACGCAGCCGACGTCCGCTAGGTCTATGGCGTGTGATATCTTTGGTGACATCTCCTGAACTTGAGCGAGCCGGGGAGCATAAGGATCTGGGGGCCGGGGTACTCTCCAGTTTCAAGAGCCCACCAGCCAAATGCGTTTAGCTGCCTGGCGATGCGACCTGCTCTTGAGCTCATCCTAGCTGCGACGAACCCTCAGGCGCACTGCAAGAAGCTGTGATCCCTCTGCAACTATGGATCTGCGAATGCCCAAGGAATGGCCACGTCCGATTGACTGAAGTCCTGTCAAAGGTAGGTTGTCGGCTCCCATTGCCAACGACCATCATGAGATTCTTCACTTCCATCGTAGCGCGGGGCGCGATCCCCGGTATCGGCTTTCTTGCCCTAACTGCGGGAACGCAGGCTCAGACCCTGAACGGCATCGGCATCGGGGACGAGATCGCCGCGGCAACAAGGGCGGCGGGGAAGCCAATCTCCAAGGTTGCCGCAGGGCCTCACGAGGAGGTCCGGTGGAGACTGCCTGACGGCAACAAGCTCGCGCTCGCGACGGAACCCGGGAATGGTCGGATTGCCTATGCCGAGGAGACATGGGGAGGCCGCCCCGATGGCAAGCCGGCCGACTTCCCTGGCTTCACCTATGGCGAGACGACCCTTGCGGACATTCGGCTGCACGCGGAGAACAATGGTTTCGCCTTCGTCGAGCGGCTCATGGACGAGAAGCCGGATGGCCTACGTCTGTTCAACTCCTACGAGGTCGAGGGCTCTCCCGGCCTTGTCGTGACCTTCGTCACCCGGATGTCCCCGAAGGACACGCAACGGCTCAAGGGCAAGCACGAAAGCGTCGACATCAACCGAGCTGCCAAACTGGACGGCATCATCCTTGGGGATACGCGCTACCTTGAGTCGATCTGGGGTCAAGCCAAGCTCAAGGGCAAGAACTACAAACCCATCCGCTGGGTCTCCGCCCGCTAGGTGGCACGGGAGGCCCGGCACAGGTGATGGCAGCCTCCGGATCGCTGAGGCCTGCCAAGCCGTGCCCCTCAGGTCCGCTTTTCCAGGCGGGCAGGCCCGATATGCTGGACTCCCAAGATCGTCGACTGGTTAGGGGCCAGCGCAAGATCTGTGTCTGCTTGAGAGGGCACATTCCTGCTACGTACTCCGTTAGCGCTCAATCAGGAGCAGATCTTGCGCTAACCCCAATGTGTCTCATCCTATTCGCTCGCCGGCTGAAAGGAGCGATTGGCCGGTCATCTCCATTGGTTGCGCGACCCCTATGAGATCGAGCAGCGTCGGTGCAACATCAGCGAGACGGCCATCTCTCACCATGGCAGACCCACCACTGACCAGAATGACGGGGACAGGATTGGTTGTATGAGCCGTATGCGGGCTCCCCGTTGCCGGATCACGCATCAGTTCGCAGTTGCCGTGGTCGGCTGTCACAAGGAGCGCGCCTCCGGCTTCCTCGATGGCATCTGCGATCTGGCCAAGCGCTTCATCCACCATCTCCACCGCTTTGACAGCCGCGGGCAAGCTCCCGGTATGACCGACCATATCCGGGTTTGCGAAGTTGAGGACGATCAAGTCCTGCTGGCCTGAGCGGATCGCCTCGACGGCACGCGCGGTGAGCTCCGGTGCCGACATCTCTGGTTGAAGGTCATAGGTCGCGACCTTCGGTGAAGGAACCATGATCCGCTCTTCCCCCAGGTATGGTTCCTCGGCTCCTCCATTCAGGAAGTACGTGACATGCGGATACTTCTCGGTCTCAGCCATTCGCAGCTGGCGTAATCCCGCCTTCGCCACCACCTCCCCAAGCCCGTTCGTCAGCGTCTGAGGCGGAAACAATGCCTGCATCCTTTGGTCGAGCTCTGAACTGTAAGAGGTCATGCCGACCGCGCCGGCGAAACCTGGTCCCTCGCCGCGAGCGAATCCGCTGAACTCCGGATTGAGGAGCGCGTCGAGAAGCTGGCGAATGCGATCGGCGCGGAAGTTGAAGCTGAGCAGCCCATCGCCATCCTGCATGCCGCGATAATCACCCATCACGGACGGTGGCAGGAACTCGTCCGTCGTACCCTGCGCATAGCCGCTCGCAATGGCGTCTTGCGGCGTGTCGAACCGGATCCCCTGCCCTCGGACCAGGGCTTCGAATGCTTGTGATACGCGATCCCAACGGTTGTCACGATCCATTGCGAAGTAACGGCCGCTGACCGTCGCAATCGTCGTTGCTGCCGGCAGAGCCTCTTCAAGGGATCGGACGTACGCAGCTGCGGAATCGGGTGGCGTGTCGCGCCCGTCGGTGAACACATGGAGGGCCACGGGTACATCGTTTGCACTGAGAACCTTTGCCAAGGCCACAGCATGGTCCTGGTGCGAGTGGACCCCTCCTGGTGAAATCAGGCCGAAGAGGTGACACGTCCCACCTGTTTCCCGCAGTCGCGCAATCAGTTGGGTCAATGCAGGGGCTGCTGCGATGCTGCCATCAGCGATCGCCTGATTGATCCGCGGCAGGTCCTGCATCACTATCCGCCCCGCTCCGAGGTTGAGATGCCCAACCTCGGAATTGCCCATTTGACCATCGGGCAACCCGACGTCGAGACCCGAGGTTCGGAGGAAGGCATGGGGATAGCTTGACCACAGCCGATCAAAATTCGGCGTGCGGGCCTGTCTAACGGCGTTGTCCGCAGTGTCTTCGCGCCAGCCCCAGCCATCCAGAATCAGCAGCATTGTCGGACGATGAACTGTCATCATGAGCCTCCTAGGGTGCGAGCCACCCGGTCAGTGCTCCGAGCGATCGCATTGCTCCACCTGTTGCAAGACAGTACCCTTGTCTATCAGTTATTCGGTCCTGAATGATGGCTTACGGGCCAAGATCCAAACTGCATTCAGCGATTGCAGAGGCTTCTCGGTTGCTTTCCAGACTCACATTCTTGCTTCGTACTGCGGTACCGTGTGTTTGGGAGCAATTCTTGATCCGGCCCCACTCTCCCACAGGATCTTGCGCTCGTGATGAGCACTAAACAATCAGGAGACGCATGGTGAGAATTTTGATCGTCGGAGCGGGCATCGCAGGGCTGTCCCTCGCCCGCGCGCTCGAGCAGCGAGGCATTATCGCGGAGGTTGTGGAAAGGCAGACCACATCGAACGCAGGAGGCACAGGCCTTTTCCTCCCCGGCAACGCCTCGAGGGCCTTTTCTCAACTTGGACTCCTTCCAGACATTGCTCGTGTTGCCATGCCAATTCGCTATCAGCGATTTCTGAGCCAGGATGGCCATGAATTGAACGCCATCAACACCGAGAGTTTCTGGGGCGCTTGTGGCCCGTGCCTTGCATTAACCCGTGCTGAGATGCATTCGATCCTTTTGAGCGGGTTGAAGCAAACGTCCGTTGCCATGGCCAGATCCGTCAGCCACATCCAGTCAGCATCTGAAGCCTGCGAAGTCACCTTTGAGGACGGGAAGACGGAGCGCTATGATCTTGTGGTTGGGGCGGACGGTATTCGTTCGCGTGTACGCGAGCTCGCATTCCCGAGCATAACGCCAGTCTATGCAGGATATATCTGCTGGCGCTTCCTGACAGAGAACACCGGCGGCATTGATAGCTGGACCGCGATGATTGGCCAGCGTCAGACGCTCCTCGCCATTTCGGTGAGCCCCTCAATGGTTTACGTCTATGCGGATCGCTCTGTGGAACTGGATGCAACGCCGCACTACTCCGACACGACCAGTCTTGAACGTCTTTTCTCCGGCTTTTCAGGTTCGCCTGCCTCACTCGTGAAGACGATGCCTCCTGAGACAAAGGTGCATTTCAGCCATATCGAGACCGTCCCCAGCGGGATCTGGCGACGAGATCGTATCATTCTCATTGGGGATGCTGCGCATGCGTCTTCGCCCAGTATGGCCGAGGGAGCAGGTCTGGCCTGTGAGGATGCTCTCGTGCTGGCCGAGCTCCTTTCGGAGAATGTGGCTATAGACGCCGCTCTGGAAGTCTTTGTCCAGCGTCGCGAGCGGCGTGTGGCATGGGTGCAGAAGCAATGTGCGGCCCGCGACAAGATGCGAACTCTCCCTGCCTTCGTCAGCGGCCCTCTGTTGAAGTACTTCGGCCAGGCCCTCTACAAGAAAAGCTATACGCCCCTTCTCGCATCAATCTGAGGCGACCCTCTTCGTCTTTGATCACACCCAAAGTGCGACGTCTTCAATGTACCAGGAACGGACGTTGAGAGGGCACCACGGTTACACCCGCTTGGCGCTATTTGCAGCCGACGAGCAACGCCATCGCCGTTCCCAGAAACGGCCATCCGTTCATGTTCGACAACCGGCCCGGCTGATTGGTCGCAGGGTCTATGCCGCTATCGGCAGCTTCACGGTGAAACGGGCGCCCGAGTCGCACGAGCCAAGCTCGATCTGCGCGTTCAGCTGTGAGGCCAGCGTGGAGATGACACGCATTCCCAAGCTCGTGCCGGAGCGATCGAGGTCGAAATCGGGCGGCAGCCCCCGACCTGAATCCGATACTTCGAGCTTGTAGATTTCATCGTCCGAGCGCTCGCCGGTGATACGGACCTCGCCTTCGCTGCCGCTCGAATAGGCATACTTATAAGCATTGGTGACCAGCTCGTTGACGAGCAGGCCAACGGGCACGGCTATATCCGCTGACACGGTCGCGGGCTCAACATCCACCACAGTCTTGTGCCGAGGTGCACTTTCCGACAATGCCGATGCGAGACTTGTCAGGAACGACTGTAAATCGACCTCGCGCGCGTCTGCCTGGCGCCATAGCTGATCGTGCACTGTCGCCACAGCATGGACGCGCGAGGAAGCATCTTTAAGCGCGGCGCGTGCGGATCCCTCGAGCCTGCGCGACTGCAGCTGAAGCAGCGCGGAGACGAGCGACAGACTGTTCTTCACGCGATGGCTCGTCTCGCGAAGGAGGAGCGCCTGGAATTCCTCCACCTTCTGCTTCGCGGTGATGTCCGTGTTGGTGCCGAACCAGCGCGTGATTCGGCCCTCGGCGTCACGAAGCGGCGTCGCGCGGGATAGGAACCAGCGATAGCGGCCATCCGCACCGCGGAGCGGGAACGTGTCCTCCCACGGTTCGCCCGTTCGCCAGGAGTGCTGAATTCGTTCGATAACCCTGTTCACATGGTCGGGGTGATGCACCTTTTGCCAACCCCAGCCCTCCATATCTTCGAGGGTGGTGCCCGTGTATTCGTACCAACGCCGGTTATACCAGTAGATCCACCCGGTTTCGCTCGCCATCCAGGCAAGCTGCGGGAGCGCATCCACCATCATGTGGAACTGCTCTTCGCTTTCCCGCAACTCGGCTTCGTCGTGCTTGGCCCGATCGATATCCGTGCAAATGCCAACGGCCCGTTCCACCCGACCCTTGCTGTCGCGCAGAAGTGTTCCTCGGACGGTAAACCAACGCCACTCGCCGTCCATCCTCCTTATGCGACACTCACGTTCGAAGTTGCGACCGGACTGCAGCGCCTCACACCAACCCGACACAACCCGATCACGTTCGTCCGGATGAATGACGTGACACCAACCGTCATTGAGCAGCGTCTCAAGCGGCAGACCGGTATAGTCGAGGAATTGCTCGTTGACGTAGATGTTGCGGCACTCGGTGTCGGTTTCGAACACCAAGCCCGGGATCGCGTCCGCCAACTGAAGACACCTGACATGCTCGGCTTCGGCCAGCATCGCTCGTTTCCGCTCGCGCACCTCCGCGGTGACGTCGTCCACCTGATGGATGATGTAGCGGACCGATCCGTTGGGTCCCAGCACCGGCGTGTTCGTGGGGCTCCACCAGCGTTCTTCGAACCCACCGCCCGGGTCAGGGATGTCATATTTCTGCACCGGCATTGTGTCGGGCCGCTTGGTCTCGACCACGCGTCTCAGTGAGGCGGCGAGATTCGCAGCGCCCGTCGATTCCGGATCGTCCGGGTTATCCGGGAAGACGTCGAACAGCTTGTGACCGATGGTGTCTTCCTCTCGCGTGTTCGTCGCGCGATATCGGGCCCTGTTTGCAGCGACCATGACGTAGTCGATTGGCTTGATAACGAGAGTGGGCCTGGGCAGCGCCTCCAAGATGGCCTCATAATCTTCGCTGAGTAATAAAGGGTCGCCTGTTGGCCGGGCTGGTGCGTCGGCTTCGGAATCCATGGAACATCTACCCACGTCTACGCGCGTGATTTGAAATGTGCTCACACTGCACTGAGTTCCGCTGGACCGGCCATTCCAGGACGGAATTATCGCTTTGTAAGCCCATGCGACCAAGGACAATTTTCATATAGGATCAAAGCGGACATCTCGGCTTTCCGGTCGGTCGGCTTAAGAGCGGACCGTCAGATACGGGTCCGGGCAGCCCCTCAGCGCGGCCGTGCGAAGGTTCGCTATTGAGGTTTGACCTGCCCTGCCCTCCCCTCTCATCCTCTGGATGTCGTGACGGCCTGATCGCCCTGGCTCCAATTGCGTGTCACACTCCCGTGCCATGCTGTCTCGGATGTGGAGGACAATGCGATGGTGTGGCTCGCCCGAACCCTGCTGGTCGTAATCGTGACCGCCGCTGCGACTGCGGCGGCGGGGCAAGAGTTCCGCACCATTACGCTGATGTCTTGGAACGTCGAGAACCTGTTCGACACGGCCGATGATCCCGCCAATCCCTTCGACGACACCTTCCTGCCCAAAGCGGTGAAGGATGCCCGCCCGGACCACGCGGCGCATTGTCGGCAGGTCAATCCGATCCCGGCCTTTGCGCGGGAGTGCCTCGACATCGACTGGACGGACGACAAGCTCTCCCGCAAGCTCCAGGCCATCGCCGATGTGATCCGGGCAGTGCGTCCCCAGCCCGACGTCATCATCCTGCCCGAGCTCGAGAATCCGGCCATTCTCGCGCGCTTGAACACCGAGTTCCTCGCCGGTCTCGGGTACACCACAGCAATCGAACTCGACACAACCGTCACGGACCTCGACCGTGGTATCGATGTCGGAATCCTCTCGCGCCTGCCCTCCGCCTCCCCTCCCACGGCCCACAAGGTGGACTTCGGCAATGACGCCGGCCAGTGCCGGGCAACGCGGGATATCGTTTCGGCCCCGCTCACCCTGCCGGATGGGCGTACGCTCCACCTGTACGCCGTCCACTTCCCGTCAGGTGGTAATCCCATCGAATGCCGCGAGCGCGCGATGCAGACGCTGAACGGACTCAGCGCGGCGCTGCCCGCCGACGCGATCGCGGTCGCGGGCGGGGACTTCAACTTTCCCTGCAACGAGCCGCAGGGCGACCTGTTCGGGCGGCTCCTGTCCGAGGGCCGCTGGAATGTCCCGCCGGAGGTCAGGACCGGCTGCGCCGAGCCCGGGTCCAACAAGTTCCGCAATGCGCGGCCCGGCAACCGCTCCTGGTTCACGTGGTCGTTTCTCGACTTCTTCCTGGCCTCCGACAGCCTGCTGACCGAGAGGCCAAGTCCGGTGGGCTGGTTCGCCAATCTGGGGAGCTTCCGGACGGCCGTTGTCTCAACCCAGCAGGTGGAAACGACCGGCCAGGGCTTCGTGTCGCCCCGCCGCTACGACTTTGATGCAGGTAGCGGGATCTCCGACCACTGGCCCGTGCTGATCGAGCTCGTCACGAGACCCTGAGGCGTGGACGACGGGAGGCAGCGAGCCAGGCGTCGACGACATCCGTGCCGCTGTCCGCGTTGCGGGGAGCTATAGACCGCACGCGTTG
>NZ_JBVVAK010000073.1:2031-40509 GCF_055792825.1 Microvirga sp. GN3 | reverse complement strand
TCCAACTCCTGCCAACGCGTTCCCCATATTCCAGACCTCATCGCGATGAAACAGACGCAACGAGCGCCCGCGATCGCAGTCCAGAACGGCAAACATCAACATGTCTCATGAATAGGGTGGGCTACAGGCAAGAGCCGTGGCTAACCGAGTTGACTTCTTCGCCAGTGGTTCGATGGTTTATGTTGTCCCTGCTGCGGCCTCGTGCAGGTACAACAGATCACGGCGGCTCCGGCTGTGTGCGCAACAGAGTTGGTCTGCCACCTCATGCGGCCCAATTCGGCGCCATCCGAACCCGTGCAAGCGACAGGCCGAAGCATTCGGCGACCTATCCCGGCGCCATACCCTGCCGAAAAGCGAGCTCCCGCCACCTTAAGCTGGTGCGGTAAGTTGCATGTGACGATTACATTGCTCGCCCCGAGCGGCGGGACTATGATCTACGTGTCATGATCGCTCCAGGCACAGGACCCTGTGATTTCACCTCCTGGCTGCTGGAGGATTAGGGCTTCAGGCATCTGTCCTCACGCCCGCTCCCGCAGGCTGTCCGAGGGTCCCGCTCATCTGCTTAGCTCGCTGTTCTGCTTTGGTCACCTGTTCGGGTGAGAGGCTGGCCAGAATATGGTCGCGTTCCCGTTGTGCCAGCGCATTCCCATGCTCGGCCGCGATCGCGGCCCAGGCGTAAGCCTCAACCGGATCTGCTTGCACGCCGAGCCCCTGTTCGTAGATCTGGGACAACTCATACTGCGCGGAGTCATCGCCCGCCACGGCGGCCTTCCCAAAC
Organism: Microvirga sp. GN3; assembly: GCF_055792825.1. NCBI lineage: Bacteria > Pseudomonadati > Pseudomonadota > Alphaproteobacteria > Hyphomicrobiales > Methylobacteriaceae > Microvirga > Microvirga sp. GN3. Next base: position 39,731 of record NZ_JBVVAK010000073.1, on the reverse strand, counting down.
CAGTCCCGTGCGCGCTTCACGTCCTGAAGGACAAGGCGGCCGTGAAGATAAATCTCACCAAGCCGCTGTTCCGCAGGGATAGAGCCTTGGCTTGCCGCTTTCGTCAGTAAATTGATCGCTTTCTGGGGATCGCGTCTGACACCAAGTCCATACTGGTACATGTCCGCGAGCCAGTACTGCGCTGTAGCATTGCCGCCATCAGCCAGAGGTGTGAGGAGATGAAGTGCAGTATCGTCGTATCCTTCTCGAAAAGCCTGAAGGGCAACCTCGAGCCGAACGGAGGGATCCTGCAGCTTCTGTCGTTCGGTGTACGAGCCTGCAAGGTATCCAACAATCGCCAGAAAGACCAAAATCAGGCCCAAGGACGTCTTCTGTACAGCAGTCATGCTCGTTTACCTCGGCTCGTGGATTCTCTGTTTCAAGCTAGCGCGGTCTGTTAGCAGCCTCGACGGCGTGATCCTTACCGGCAGTTGAATGGCGGAGGATCATCGCGCTGCCGCATCGTGATCAGGGCACGTGCCGCTCGGAGATTGGGCGATCTCGCCACAGGCTCAACCTGTAAAATCTGACAGAACCTCCGGGGCAGCGATGGCGGCTTTGTTGCATGAATCGGATCACGGACGCACTGAGCCCACCCCATGCCTTTCGTTTAGGCAATGCGGACGGACTTTGGGCGTCCAAGCTCAAGCATGCGGTTGAGGGCACCAACCGCGATAGCGACCTCACTTGCACGTCGCCGGTCCGCCCGCGAGCGTAAGCCGTCCCCGATCACTCGTTTCAGCCGGCTGATGGCAGTCTCCACCAAAGCACGGCGATTATACCCGGACCGCTTCTGCCAACCCCTGCGTCCATGCTCGGCAATGCTGTGGAGATGCCAGTCGCGCTGGGACGGGGTGCTCTCCGCATGCTCGCTCGGCACCGCCGTCGATCGCGGTGGAACGATGACGGCAGCATCAGGATGGCGCTTGGCGACAGTGTCGTAGACGCCGGCTTGGTCGTAGGCTCCATCGCCGATGAGGGACGCGAGTGGACCGGGGATCTGGTCGAGCAAGGGCTCGACCTGCGCGCCGTCATCGACATCGCTCGTGGTCAGCTCTGAGGCGAGGATCTCTCCAGTCTCAGCATTGACGGCAATGTGCAATTTTCGCCAGGCGCGTCGCCTTTGGGTGCCATGCTTCTCGAGCAGCCACTCACCGGGCCCGCACAGCCGCAGGCCCGTGCTGTCCACCAGCAGGTGAACAGGTTCTCCGGAGCTCGAACATGGTCGTGGCACCTCCAGGGTTACGGCGCGGCGGCTCAGGGTTGAATGATCCGGCACCGCCAGATCCAGGCCAAGGAGCCTCAGAACCGAGCCAATCAGGCCTTCCGTCTGACGCAGCGCCAGCCCGAACACCGCCCGGAGCGTCAGAGCTGTTCGGATTGCCAGAGCGGAATAGTGGGGCTGACCACCGCGGCTGGTGCGCGGCTCAGCGCGCCAAGCCGCAACGGCTTCCTCAGTGAACCAAACTGTCAGACTGCCTCGCTGGCGCAGGCTGGCGTCGTACTCCGCCCAATTCGTGACCCGGTGCCGTTGCTTGGGAATGTGGTGACGGCGAGCGGCATTGGCTTTGAATGGCACGGTAGAAATCTTTGGTTAGAAGCCGAATAGGCCTCTACGCTATCCAGCTGCGGTTACTAACTCGCCCATCCATGCAACAAGGCGACGCTACGGCTATTTCCTTGCCTGACCCGTTCCTGGCCATCTGCAGATGGGACGAACTCCCATCTTTCTTCACTATGAGCATCATCGCCCGCAAGCGTTGCGACATCCGCCTTGGACATCGACCGCCTTGGGCGCTCCATGCCCTGACGTTAACCTTCACTAAAGCTAAAGATCGCGGGAAAGAAGCTTTCATTGACACGCCATGGCTGTCGCGGAATAAAGCTCAAACTTGCGATAGCGATGGCGGATTGGACGTCAGTCACAAGGCGACGGTCCAAAGGCATGATGCCGCCCCGCCATACCGGTGCAAGCCCGGTATATTCCCCGATCTTTCATTTCAGGACCAAGGCATTCGATCGAGCCATCCAGTGCCATGGCTGCTGCGGTCAACGGAGACGTAAGGCTCGCCATGCTGACGGTCTATACTTGCATCGTTTTGGATCATGATCTCCGACTCGTTGCCTTGGCGGCTCTGGTGTGCGGTCTCGCATCCCTGACGGCAATCTACCTCTTACCTCATGTCCGCCGCTCGGAGGGCTCCTGGCAGAGCATCTGGCTCGGCGTGGTTGCCGTCTCGACCGGGTTCGGCATCTGGGCCACGCACTTCATTGCGATGCTGGCGTTCTCTCCCGCCTTGCCGACGGGCTACAATATCGCCCTGACGGTCATCTCCCTGCTGGCCGCCGTCGTGCTGACTGGGATCGGCTTCTGGATTGCTCTCATGCCGGGCTTTGCAGGTGCGATGTGGCTCGGGGGAGCCCTCGTCGGAGGCGGCATCGCCGCCATGCACTACACCGGAATGGCAGCCTTCGAGGTGGCCGGCACCATCGCCTGGGACCGAGTGCTGGTCATAGCATCCATCATGCTTGGGGCACTGTTCGGCGCCCTTGCCCTGCCGGCGGGCCTCAGAAGCGACTTGGCCCGCTGGAAGCTCGCCGGAGCATTGCTGCTGACGCTGGCGATCTGCAGCCATCATTTCACCGCCATGGGGGCCGTCGCCATTACGCCCGACAGCACAATCCAGCTTTCGCCCCTGGCCATTCCATCCCAGTGGCTGGCCATCGGGGTTGCTTTCATCAGCCTCGTCATTCTCGTGCTCGCCTGCACGGCATTAAACCTCGACCTGAGGGAGCGCCGGCGCACGGCTCTCGAAATGGAGCGGATGCGTGATCTCACCGATGCCGCGGTCGAGGGGCTCGTCCTCTGCGATGGCGAAACCATCATTTCCGTCAACCAGAGCTTTGCCCAGCTCGCTGGTCTGCGGCCCGAGCAGATCTGCGGCAGGGCTTTGGCTCTGTGTGTGCCTGATGCTGCGAAGCGTAAGGCGCTTTTCGATGTCCTGGGACAGGCCGTTGAGGCCGATCTATGCGATGGCCATAGAGCCTCAATCCCGGTCGAACTGATCGCCCGTCAGATCACGTACAACGGCCGTCCGCACAATGTCGTGGCCTTTCGGGACTTGCGGGACCGCAGGAATGCCGAGGCGCGGATCCGGTACCTGGCGCATCACGATCCGCTGACCGGGCTGGACAACCGGGCGAGCTTCGACCAGCGGCTGGATCGCGAGATCAAACTCCACCAGAGAGCCGGTCAGCAATTGGCTCTGTTGTGTCTGGATCTCGACGGCTTCAAGAAAGTGAACGACCTCTACGGCCATGCGGCAGGAGATCAGTTGCTCCAGGACCTCGCCAAGCAGTTCTCTGTCGTTCTGACCGAGGATCATATGCTGGCCCGGCTAGGCGGAGATGAGTTCGCCATCATTGTTCCGCATGTCACGGACCCCGCCCAGGTCGGACACTTGGCCGAGAATCTCCTGTTGAGCCTCAAGAGCACAGACCAGGCCAGAACGCGGACTGGTCTGGTTTCGGTCAGCATCGGTATTGCCCTCTTCCCGTCCGATGCACGGGACCGCACGGAGCTTCTCTCCAGCGCTGATGCCGCCCTGTATCGCGCGAAGCAGGAGGGCAAAGCCACATACCGCTTCTTCGAGGCGGCCATGGGCGCCCAGATCCGGGAGCGTCATAGCATCGAGCATGACCTGCGCAACGCTATTGAGAACGGCGAGCTGAGCTTGGTGTATCAGCCGCAGGCGCAGGTCGACACCGGTGAGGTCCTAGGCTTTGAGGTTCTGCTGCGCTGGAACCATCCGGTCCGAGGTGTTGTGCCACCCTCGATCTTCATCCCGATTGCCGAGGAAAGTGGGCTGATCCTGAAGATTGGCGAGTGGGTCATGCGGCAAGCCTGCCGGGAGGCCGCCTGCTGGACGCGGCCGCTGAACATCGCCGTCAATGTCTCGGCCTTGCAGTTGGGCAGTGACAGCTTCGTTGAACTGGTCCAGAACCTCCTGGAGGAGACCCGGCTGTCGCCTGAGCGGCTGGAGATTGAGATTACCGAAACCGCCCTGATCCGCGACCCGAATCGCGCCCTGCTGGCCTTGCAGAGGCTCAAGGCGCTCGGCGTCACCATTGCCATGGACGACTTTGGAACAGGCTACTCGTCGCTGTCGAACCTCCAGGCCTTTCCGTTTGATAAGATCAAGATCGATCGGTCCTTCATTCGGGCCGTCCACACCAAGCCGCAAGCGGCCGCCATTGTACGCGCAGTGCTTGGCCTTGGACGAGGCTTGGGACTTCCTATCATAGCCGAGGGAGTGGAGACACCGGAGGAGCTGAGCTTCCTCGGCTTGGAAGGGTGCACCACGGCGCAAGGCTACCTTTTCGGCCGCCCGGCGCCCATCGAAGAATTGACTTCGCTGATCTGTGACAACGTCATCGCGTTTCCAAGAGCGCTGATGAGAGTCGCCGCAGATTGAGAGCATTGCGCCTGTATCATCATACGGCGAAGTGGCTTCGGCGTGCACCATACTGTGCGACGAGAAACAGCCTCGTAGTCACGGGAAGTCACAAAGTCGACGTCAGACAATGGCTCATACGTGCCACGCTGATGGTCCGGTGTTGGCACGAGGCGGAAGCAAGCCGAATGTCTGGATCGGCGGGGTAAGCAGACCTCTCCACTGCCGTGCTCAAAGGCCGCCCGTGACCCGTAGGCGACATTCAGGATGCGCGTTACTGCGCGTTCAACATAGGATCGGTCGGAAAGCCTAGGTGGCTCGCGGTTTCTTCATCAGTTCGAAGGTGATCGTCGCGAGCGCATTCAACTTCCATGCAGAAATGGACGAACTTCACTTCTAAGTTCCGGAGGCTCAGTCCATAAGCCAGGTGCCACCGTACGCACAGCAGGATCACCGAGCGGTCAAAATGACGATCTTTGAACATTGTGTACCTCCGGAGCTTACCAGAGGCGTAGACCGAACTGAGTTACCGAACCGTTCGCCACAGATCCACCGAGAGAAGCCTTACGCTCGGGGCTTCTGGGCTCTCTGAGTTGCTGAGTCATCGACGGTGTCGTTTGATGCAAAACTCGTGATTTTGGAGACAGAGGCGACAGCATATGCAGGAACAGACGCCATCCCAAGAGCAAAACCCGTGGCTTCTAGGGATCCTTGGCACGCTTCTGGGCTTCGCGTCGATCTCAACCGATCTCTATCTGCCGGCGCTGCCGCGCATGGCCGAGGCGCTGGGAGCCGAGCAGAGTGCGCTTGAGCTGACCGTCTCGGGCTACCTCGTGGGCTTCAGTGCGGGCCAGCTCCTCTGGGGCCCGATCAGCGACCGCTACGGTCGGCGCGGCTCGGTGGCGGTGGGGCTCGTCATCTTCGTGCTAGGCGCTGCGGGTTGTGCGCTCTCGACGACCGCAGGCCAGCTCATCCTCTGGCGTGTGGTGCAGGCTCTCGGCGCGAGCGCGGGCGTCGTCCTGGCCCGCGCCATGGTGCGCGACCTCTACAGCCGCGACCGCGCCGCGCGCGTCCTCTCCACGCTGATGACGGTGATGGCGGTGGCTCCGCTCGTGGGCCCGACCGTGGGCGGCCAAATTCTGCGAGTTGCGGACTGGCCGGCGATCTTCTGGACGCTCGTTGCCATCGGGCTCGCCACGCTGTTGGCGCTCACCACGATCCCCGAGACGCTGCCCCGGGACCGGCGCACGGCCGAGCCCATGGGGCAGGCGCTGGCGGGCTATGGGGGGCTCCTCGGCAACCACCGCCTCATGGGCTACGCGGCAGCGGGCGGGTTTTACTTCGTGGGCGTCTTCGCCTACGTGGCCGGCACCCCCTTCGCCTTCATCAGCTACCACGGTCTCAGCCCACAGCTCTACGGCCTCGTCTTCGCCGCCGGGATAGTGGGGCCCATGGTCACGAACCTCGTCAACTCGGGGCTGGTGATGCGGGTGGGCAGCGACCAGATGCTGTGGGTCGGCTCTCTCGGAGCAGCGGCGAGCGGTCTCCTCGTGGCGCTCGTGGCGGGGACCGGCGTGGGAGGGCTCGGGGGGCTGGCCGGGGCCCTCTTCCTGTTCGTCGCCATGAACGGCTTCATTAACGCCAACATGGTCTCAGGCGCGGTGGCGTCCTGGGGTCGGCGCTCGTTGGTGCCTTCGCCGATGGCACTCCGTGGCCGCTGGGCTGGGTCGTGGCTCTGTCCGGCCTTGGCACCCTGGCGAGCGCTCTCTTCGTTCTCCGGTCACGTCACTCATGACAGTGCCGCCTTGGTGCAGAAATTTTTTCACTTCGCACACGCGCCGAGTGTCCACGTTCTATTTCATCTGATCTCATGTTCCAACGACGCCTGCCTTATGGACCGATGAAGCGGCGATCCAGTCACACAGAGCGGGCCGTTCCATCATGGCATTCCGCGAAATGAACTTGTGAACCAGGAACGTCCGTTCATGGCACCTTCCGGAAGTACACTGAGCGTCCGCAAATGGGGCTGAGAACGGACAAAGCTCTATTGAGCGACAAAAGAAAAGGCCGCCCGGATGGGCGGCCTCTTGTTTCAGTCAGTTCGCTGAGCTTTCACTCCGATTGCAGAAGAACTTCGTCTCACGTTTCAGAGGGTGAGGCGGACTGATGAGCGCATTGAGTAAGCACTTTGCCGAATTATGGCTATCCTATGCGAGCGTCCACAACAACTGTAGACGCCCCCAAAGGATGCCTCACGCCTTTCGCTAACCGCTTGTCGCGTATGCACTTGTTTTTCGAGTTTGTCTCAGAGTTTTCCTGAAAGAACCCATTGGTCTGCCTCACCCTTAAAAGTGCGAATTCGTTGGTCCGGTTGGGAGGGCGAAGCGGACGTTTCGAGCAGCCCTGTTTTCTTCTGGAGTTGACCCTGAGCCGACTTCCCGGACGGAGATATCCTTCGTCAGACCTCTGATGTGAACCTTACAAGCGGCAACCCCACAGGCTTGGGATTGTTGGTTCTGAGCCCTTCAGGATGATCTGCTGGTGCGGGATCGCGTGTCGCCGGGTGTCTCACTCCAGCGCTGCTTGTAGCACCGATAGAACCAGGAGAGATCGTTGAACCCATTGCCGAATGCAATATCGGCGATGGTGCGCCTGCTCTGCCGAGGATCAGTCAGGGCGCGGTAGCACGCATCCAATCGCGCTGAAACGAGCGTCTCGCTAAATGTGCTTCCGGTGCCTTCGAATAGCTTCTGCACGTAGCGCTGCGAGACCTTCAGATGTACCGCGACCTTGCCGATGTGCAGCTCCGGATCGGCGAGATTGTTCGTGATGAACTGTCGGGCGGCGGCAAGCCGTGCCTGTCGAATTCCACTCTGATCCGGATCGAATGATGCAACTGGTTGGAATACCGCCACAGCCAAATCACACAAGATCGAATTAGCCTTGCTCAACGCCTCTGGTGGCAAGGTGGAAGCCGTCTCTGACAGCAGGGCCATATAGCCTGTGAGCAGAGCTCCCACGCCATCACGGCCATTCACGCGAACCTGGGACCGGTTCAGGGGAGTGAGTTGCCCGTCAATGAGGTGGTGAGGAACATGAAGGATGGTTGTCCTCACAGGCTGCGTAATCACAAAGCTGGCGCACTGTTCTGCCGTGTCGAACAGCAAGAGATCCCCAGGTCCAGCGTTGTACTCCACTCCTTGATAGACCCCATGCACAGCTCCTTCGTGCAGATGATGCAGACAATATGCCGTCTGCGGCAGACGAGCGATCTCGGACACGCTACGGCCCATGCGATGCACAGGAAGATGTGCCCTGGCCATTTGCACGTCGCCGATCCCGTGCAACTCGATCGTTGCATGGAACGGGCCCGCGCTGGTTCGCTCGGCCCACAGCCCGAACCAAGTCTCACAAACAACCTCACGCCAGTACGCAAACTGATCTGCTGGAGTGGCGAGATCGCTTATCTCAATTCGGGTTTGCATGAACCTTCCTGTAGGTTCGAGATGCCGACGGGTCCAGTCGGTAGCCCGCCACCAATTAGCGTTCTTAAGTTACACAATGCAGAGATCGTTCAGAGCATCTGCACATCCGTTTAAGGCGCTACAGTTCGCTGACGTCCACATCTCAGTTCGTCTCACCCCAAGACACCCTGCACTCGACAGGCAATGCTTAAGGTTGAATGAGCGACATCATAACGTCAAGGCAAGCAGATCTTCGGCGCAGCTTTCATTGCGGCAGACCGCCACAGGAGGCGAGCGACAGGTTCGCACGGGTACGGGCGATGCTGATCCAGGACCAGGTTTGATGTTACTTTGATGCGCGAGCGGCCACATCAATGTGCCAACCGGCTCCTGTTCGCTCTGGAGCCGGATGATCTCGCCTACCTTCAGCCTTATCTTGACATGGTCAGCCTGCGACGAGGGCAGATCATCTGCGAGGCAGGCGAAGCGCTGCACCATGCCTACTTTCCTCATGATGCGGTCATCTCCCTTGTTACCGTGATGGAGAATGGCAGCACGGCCGAGATGGCCGTCTGCGGCCGGGAAGGTGTGGTGGGTCTTATTCCGGCATCGGTTACGCGGCAAGCCTTTGGAAACTACGTTGTCCAGATGACAGGAACCGCCTCCCGAATTTCCTTGGATCAGCTACAAGTGGCAATCCAAGCCCGTCCCCTAATCGCACGGCTGATGAACCGCTTCGCAGAAGCCATGCAGGCCCGCATTCTCCAATCAGTTGCGTGCAATGCGGTTCACAGTGTTGAACAGCGCCTGTGCCGCTGGATCCTGAGCACCCGTCATAGAACTGATAAAGTCGTCCTGCCACTCACCCATGAGGTTCTGGCGGAACGTCTTGGTGTACAACGCTCCACAGTGACGGCCATCATGGGAAGACTTCAGGCCGCCGGAGTGATCCAACAGGTAAGGGGCGGCATCACCATAGCCGACGGTGTTAAACTCGAACAAAGCGCCTGCGAGTGCTACCGCAGACTGCGGACGACCTTTGAGCGCCTGCTGCCACTGACATTCAAAACGGAATGAGGCTGACCAAGAATAACTTACTGCCGCTCATGCGGCGGCTCAGGCTGCAGTTCTATGGCCAGCGTGCAGACCTATAAGGCCCAGAGGGTTGCGCATCACCGCTGTCCGTCAGGTTGGGGCGTTTGCTGGCTGGTTGAAGGACCCCCCTGCTGAGTGCGACCGTGCAGTTCGCGATCCGGCGGTTCGGAATACACAGAGTCATAAGCTCAACAAATGATCGCTCATCCACCAGGCCTATAGGGCGGCTGTTGGCACTCCTGAGACGTAAGCGTTTGGTCCGCTTCGATACTCATGTGCAGACGTTCGTTGGGAAGGCCGGAACGTGAAAGATTGACCCGCTGCTGACATTTGACCGGGTTGACCACTATTGCTGACTTCCCGCGACCGAGAGCGGCCTACAATGAACGGGAAGTATCGTCACTCCCGCCCTTGCCGCTCCTCCCATGCGCGCGTGATCTGTGGCAATGCCGTTGCGGGCGGTGGACCACCAATTTTCATTGCAGCAAGTCCTTCAGTCGCCTCAGGAGGAAATCAAGAAACACCCGCAGTTTGGGCGACTGAACCCGACCTTGCGGGAACACCGCATGCAGCTCGGGTCTCCGGCCGGTCCATCCTGCGAGCACGGGTTGAATCAGGTCCTTGGCCAGGTAGGGCTTCACCAGCAGGTCCGTGACCATCATCAAGCCCTGGCCGGCCAGGAGCGGCTGAAGGAGAGCATCCGGGTCATCGGCAACAATCACCGGGTTAATCTCGTAGTCCTGCAAGCCGCTACCATCACTCATCGGCCAGGCAAAGCCGCGGCTGCGCTGGGCGACCCGCGTGGCCAGAGCCCAGTGTCGCCTGAGCTCGTTCGGGTGGGTCGGCTCGCCGTGCTGTGCGAGATAGTCCCGGCTCGCGTAAATCCGGTTGGGCAACACCGCGAGCTTGCGCGCTGTCATCGACGAGTCTGGCAAAGGCCCCAACCGGAGGGCGACATCGATTTCCTTCGCGATGAGATCGAGCGTCTCGTGGGTTAAGATCAAATCGATCAGCACCCCGGGATAGATGGAGCGGAAGTCGCTGATCAGCGGCGAAAGCAAGCTGACGGAGAGCGAATAGGACGAGGTGATGCGCAGCCATCCGCGCGGTTCGCCTTGCATCTGGCTGACCGCGATCTCTGCCTCGGTCAGGATGTGAGCAATGGACTCGCAGTATTGGAAGTAGATCGCGCCGGCTTCGGTCAAACCCACCCGCCGTGTGGTGCGATGGAGAAGCTGAGCGCCCAAGTGCTGCTCCAGATCCTGGACCTTCCGGCTGATCGTGGCCTTCGGCAGCCCCAAGGACCGTGCGGCGGCTGTGAAGCTGCCTTCCTGAACCACTTTCACAAAAGCCAGCGTATCATCGAGACCGGGCGTCATGCCGCCATGTCCTTGGCCGATTGTTCCACCTGTTGGACAATCTTTACCACAGATCCCGGCTAATCAAGCTCTGGTTCACGATGTACCTCTCCCTTGTCTCGGCACCCGGCCTGATCCGCCACCGCATCAGCGCCGAACTGACCATGGGAGATCCTGATGACGACACGTCGCTCCGTTCTTAGAGCAGCTTTCGGCCTGCTGGCCGCCTCTGCGGGAGGCGCCTTGCCGGTCCACGCCGCCTATGCCGCAGCGCCCCTCGTCCGGAGGCAAGCGCCGGCGTTCTATCGAATGACCCTCGGCAGCCTCGAGGTCACGGCCCTGTCCGATGGCACTTTGCCTGTGCCGTTGGAAAAGCTGTTCAACAACACGACCCCAGAGCACATCAGCAGCGTTCTCAAGTCATCCTTCCTCCCGTCGCCGGTTGATCTTTCGGTGAATGCATACCTGCTCAATACGGGTTCGAGGCTCGTCCTGATCGATGCCGGTACCGGCGAACTGCTGGGGCCGCGGCTGGGTCATCTGGTGGCGAACCTCCGTGCCGCCGGCTACGCGCCGGACCAGGTCGACGACATCATCCTGACGCACATCCACGCCGATCATTCCGGCGGCCTTAGCATCGGTGGCAAAGCGGTGTTTCCCAACGCCATCGTCCACGCGAGCAAGCGTGATGCGGACTATTGGCTCAGCGCTGAGAATCTCAACAAAGCGTCCGAGGCGCACAGGAAGTCGTTTGTCGAGGCGGTGACATCGCTGAGGCCCTATGTGGAGACCGGCCGCATGCAGGTCTTTGCCGACAATGCCGACCCGCTCCCGGGCTTCGGGTCAATCCTGCGCCCCGGCCATACACCGGGCCATAGCTCGATCATGGTCGAGAGCCAAGGAGAAAAGCTGGTGTTTTGGGGCGACATCACCCATGGCGATGCCGTTCAGTTCAACGAACCGGATATCGCGATCGACTTCGACGTCGACTCGAAAGCCGCCGCCGCGACCCGCCGACAGGCGTTCGTGGATGCCGCGGAACACGGCTACTGGGTCGCGGGTGCGCACCTGCCGTTCCCTGGTATCGGGCATGTCAGGGCCGACAGCGATGAATTCGGTTGGGTGCCCGTCAACTACAGTGCGGCCGGGTGAGGCTGCGCAGCGCTACCACGCGAGCGGTGGTTGGCCGCTCGCGTGGGGGTACATGATCCCAATGTCCGCAACGCAAAGAGAGCCTCATGTCGAAGAACCTCGATCCGGGGGCGCGGCGTGTCATCGCGATGCTCCGCACGCCGGATGCTCCGTCCATCGAGTCCTTGACGCCGGGACAGACGCGCGAGGCCTTCCGCGTCAGCCGGGCCCTGCTCGCCCCTGAGCCATCTCCCGTTGCCTCTGCGGTTGACCTCACAGCCCCGGGACCTGGAGGTGCCATTCCCCTGCGCCTGTATCGCGGTCAGGGCACGGGCGAGGATGAAGAACTGCCGGTGGTGCTGTTCCTTCATTCCGGCGGCTGGGTCAATGGAGGCCTCGACACCCATGATGGCGTGTGCCGCACCCTTGCGACATTGGCACGCTGTGCCGTTGTCGCGGTTGATTACCGCCTCGCACCCGAGCACCGCTTTCCGGCCGCGGTGGAGGATAGCTGGGCTGCACTCGCTTTCATTGCACAGGAGGCAAGAGGTCTGCGGCTCGATCCTGGCCGGATCGCGATCTGCGGAGAGAGTGCAGGGGGCAATCTGGCAGCCGTTGTGGCCCTGATGGCCCGTGACGCTCAGGCTCCAGCGCTCTGCCTGCAGATCCTGCTGTATCCGGCGACCGATTTCACGCGGAAGTACCCTCATCTCGATTACCTGGAGGGTGCGCCGCTGACGCGGGAGATCCTGGGGTGGTTTCAGAGACACTATGTGCGAGACGGGGACCGGCATGATTGGCGAGCGTCGCCCTTGCTGGCCCGAGATCTTTCTGGTGCGCCGCCGACCTTTCTGGTGACGTGCGGGTTCGATCCTCTGGAGGACGAGGGGCGAGCCTTTGCCGATCGCCTGTGTCGAGCAGGTGTTGCTCTCCGGCACCGCCACTTCCCTGGCCAGATCCATGGCTTCCTCACCATGGGGCGTTTCGTTCCTGAAACGACGATCCTCTTGGGTGAGATCGCGGCGGCCCTGGATCGTGCGTTCAATCCGGCATGACCGTCGTCCAAGCCGCAGAGGCCGGGTTGCCTTGGCGCAGACCGATTCATTGCTTCGCCAGCAGGCTCGTTCGGAGCGGCGCTTCTTCGAGCGTATCGACTTGCTCGACAGGGCCGGGCTCGAAACGGTTGCGCCTGTCATAGGAGGATCGGAACGTCGGGTATTGGCACGGAGCTGACCTTAATCGAATTTCCGCTTTCTAGCGGTAAGCTGACCTTCATTCACTTCGGCGAAAGTCGCGCTTTGATCTGAGGACAACTTTCAGTTCCGACTGACTTGAAGAAAGGTGTTAGAATTTGCGGCATTGGGGCTGTGCTGGACCCTTTCGATGGAGCGGAGGCATGAGTGAACAGTGGCAATACCAGTTGCGGCTCTACCTAGCTGATGAGCTCGCCGAGGCCGCACGACGCGGTGCAGGCGCTCCAGAACTCGGACCACTGCCCCGCATCCTGGAACAGCACGACGCGACCATGAAGTGCCAGCTCGATGCCTTTTCAGACTATGTCGCGCAAGCTGAGGCGGATGGGGTTGAGAGCTACCCGCTTTATGAATGGACCAAGGCGACCATCGAAGATCCCGAAAAGAGGGCGAAGCATCTCAAGTCATTTGCTCTCTACGTCAAAGGCCGAGAAGTATATTCGAAGGAGGAAGCTGACGCGCTTGAGGCTGATTTGCAGCCCTTGGTGGATGGCGCACGGATCACACGGTTGTCGCGTCACGACACAAACCCCGCCAGTAATCCGCAGATGCCAGAACGCTTTCGTAAGCCCCAAGCGTAGTTGGGTTCTGCCGCCAGAGGGCAATCGGGTTGATCTGGGCTCGTAGGGCAGCCTCACCGCGATTGACCCGAACGTTGTCCACTACCATCGGCATTTACTCTATCGGCACTTTGTTTTGGCCGATCTGGTCTCCAGCGTAGACTGACCTCGCTGCCTGGATAAAGTCCCGGGCGATCCGTGACACGGCCGGAAGGCCAGCATGGGATCAGGAGGGGCGGCAATGGCACTTCGGTTTCTCAGGCACGCTATTGGTGTCAGTCTTTTGGTTGCCGTGGCGCTTCTGTGCGCGGGAATAGCTGTCCAGGCTGCTCCCCCTGGCCTGCCTGATTATCCGTGGGACCTGCGCAAGAAGATGCCCGTCCATTACCAGGCCTATCTTACAATCCTGCCAGGGCGCTGTTGCATTAACCTTGGCCGATTAGGAAAGGGCTGCTACCCAAGGAGCTGCCCTGTTGTCTTTGTTCAAACGCCGTCGCTTTCCGGCGGAGATCATCCTGTTGTGCGTGCGCTGGTACTGCAAGTACGGCATCAGCTACCGCGACTTGGCTGAGATGATGCAAGAGCGTGGCGTTGAAGTCGACCCATCCACGATCATGCGTTGGGTTCACCGCTATGCTCCGGAGATCGAGAAGCGGGTGCGTCGATATCAGGGGCATCGGTCTGGCTCCTGGAGGGTGGACGAGACCTATGTGAGGGTCGGCGGCCGCTGGAAATATCTCTTCCGTGCTGTCGATAAGCACGGTCAGCTGATCGACTTCATGCTGTCGGACCGCCAGAACACCCGAGCCGCTTATCGCTTCTTGCGCAAGGCTCTGAAGACGATGAGCGACTACCCTCCTGAGACGATCACAACCGACAAACTGGCGTCCTATCCCAAGGCGATCCTGCGCCTGCAACGAGAAGGGCACTTGGCGCATCACGTGGTGCACCGAACCTCGAAATATCTGAATAACATCATTGAGGCCGACCATGGCGCGCTCAAGCGCGTGATCCGGCCGACCCGCGGCTTCCAGACGATGAGAACTGCCTCTGCGACCCTTAAGGGTTTTGAAGTCATGCGGATGATCCGTCGGGGTCACTGCATCCTGCAACAGCCAGGATTGAAGGGCGAAATCCGTCTGGTCAACCAGATGTTCGGCCTTGCCGCATGAAGAGGCCCTTCGCTTAGGTTCGTTGCGCCTTCTCCAAGTTACTGCAACACAGCCCGGATCCTGATGCTCCCCTTCTTGGACCGAGTTGTCGCGAAGACACCCTTGGAGAATCAGAAGACACCCTTGGAGAATCAAATGTGAGACGGGTGCCGACCCCGTCAGATGTGGGACAGGAACCGATCGTACGGGCCCTTGGGAGCCCACAGGTGGCTAAGCGAGAGGCCACGAAACGCCGTCATCTGCGACCCGGTACGCCAGCAAAGTGACTTCAAGCCCCTGCTCATGGCGTACTCAACAAGCCGCTGTAACTCTCAGCTGAGAGGAACGTTGCGACATAGCAGTGGTCATTCGGGGAAACCTGCCTTGCGAAGGCCGTCTATATAGATCTCTCTGGCGGGATATCGCCACGGGCTCCGGGCAGTCCATTCACTGATCCTGAAATCAGGCTCTAGCTTGAGCATCTCTTGGCGAGCGTCTTGAGCCTCATCGAAACGGCCGAGTTGAGCGAGTGCGGCAGCCAAAATGCGGAATGTGCTGGAGTAGTGAGGGTTCTGCTGTATCGCTCTCCGGGCAGTTTCGACTGCATCATGGAACCGCTCAAGTTGGACATACGCGAATGAGAGCCCCGTTAACGTGGAGTACAGGGTCAGGTCGAGCGGGCTGAGGTGCATCGCCCGCAAGTACGACGCCTCTGCATCGCGAGGACGAGCGGCGTAGGTGTAAGTCCATCCTCGCTGCGACCAAGCAAACGCTGAGTTCGGACAAAGCTCAACGGCTCGGTCAACCGCTTCGATCCCACCCTCGAAATCGCGTCCTGAGTAACTTAGGTTGCGTCCGTAAATCGCGAGAGCATCGGGATCGTTGGGGTCGATGTCCAAGGCAAGCCGGTTCAGGCGAATTGATTCGTTTGTCTCACGTTGTATATCCGTGGCCCAGCCTTGAGCGATTCTGCAGATGCAGGTCATCGAGGCAAGACTCGCAGCAGGTCCGAAGCGAGGCTCAAGCTCAAGTGCCCGATTCAGCAGTTTGAGAGCCTCGTCAGAACCGCTGTGGGTCAGTGAGTGGAAGAGCGCGAGCGCCCGGAGATAGAGATCATAAGCAGTCACGCTCTCTGGTCTCCGGCGCGTAGCACATTCGATTTCTGCTTTCTGGATGCGGGGGTGGATTAGACCAACAACTCGCTCGGTAATGTCATCTTGGAGAGCAAAAACATCTCCAAGTTCGCCGTCGAACCGATCTGCCCAGAGGCTGGTGCCGGTTTCAGCGTCGATCAACTGGCACGTGAGGCGCACGCGATTTGTTGCTCGCCTGATACTCCCCTCAAGTATGTAGCGCACCTCAAGCTGTCGGCCGATCTGCTTCAGGTCGAGATTTCGACCTCTGAAGTTGAAGCTGGAGTTGCGAGCGACTACAAATAGGCTTGGGAAACGAGCCAATGAAGAAATGATGTCCTCGACAATTCCATCTGCGAAGTACTCTTGATCAGGGTCGGAACTCAGGTTCGCAAAAGGAAGAACAGCAATCGAAGGTCTATCGACAAGAGGTCC
Organism: Microvirga sp. GN3; assembly: GCF_055792825.1. Classification (NCBI taxonomy): domain Bacteria; kingdom Pseudomonadati; phylum Pseudomonadota; class Alphaproteobacteria; order Hyphomicrobiales; family Methylobacteriaceae; genus Microvirga; species Microvirga sp. GN3. The sequence goes on along the minus strand of NZ_JBVVAK010000073.1, from coordinate 23,658 downwards.
TGACCTTGCGTCTTGTGCCCGGTGAGGTGAGCCCGATTGTACGAGGGACGGCTTAACGATGGCATAGACCCAGATCGGCTCGGCGACATTTTTGACTTGATGGGGTCCGAGATCATCGAAAGTCAGTGGCAGCACCTTGCGGACATGATCATGGGCCGACCCGGAGAGGCAGACCCCTCCTGGGGGCGCAAGGGTCTGGAGACGCGCTGTGATGTTCACGCCGTCCCCGAAGAGATCTCCCCCCTTAACCATCACGTCGCCGACATGCACGCCGATGCGGAAGCGGACCCGACGGTCCTCATAAAGACCTTCATTCGCTGTCCTGAGAGCCTCCTGGGCCTCCACCGCTGCCTGGACCGCATCCACGACGCTCGGGAACTCAGCCAGGACGCTGTCCCCCGCGGTATTGGCGATACGCCCGCCATGCTCCTCGATGAGCCGGTCCATGATCTCTCGATGGGCCGTGAGGGTCTGCAAGGTCCCGACCTCGTCCGCCTCCATAAGCCGTGAGTAGCCTTCCACGTCGGCTGCAAAGATGGCCGCGAGGCGTCGTTGGACCTTGGGACCTGCAGTTCCGCTCATTGGGCCCATCATCGATCAGGCATGATGATGTTGCTCTTTCCACCGAATGTCGTCCAGGGGGGTTGGGGTACGGCCTCAAAAGGGCTAAATCGCCGCGTCAAATCCTGGCAGCTTACGGCGCTGATGGGTCGTGTAGCCCCTCATGCCGGATGGGTTCCGACCTTTACGGGTTCCTGCCATGAAGACCGAGGAGGATGTTCTGGATCTGTCCGCTTAGCGTGAATCCCTGCCCCTTTTATGTCGTGATCCCGGGGAGGGCCGGTTAAGGGCGAAAAGCGGACCTTCACACGGCCAAGCTGAAGGACTGTTCGTGACCCGGTGCGGACCTTCAGGTCTCACCTTCGAAGGTATGTGAGGAGCCTCGCCCGCGAGATCCGCGACCTGATCTAATGTTAGCACTGCCTGAAAGCCATTCTCGGGATTGCACGATGTCTCGCAACACAGTCCTCATCCGTGCGCCGTCCAACCTAGGTCTACGGCCTCTTGCTCCCGGCCATGAGCCGGGGACCTGGCGAGCTCCAGAGGTTCTGACACAGGTAGGTCTCGTTGGGGCCCTCTCCCCGTGCCGGATCATCGACCTCGAACGTCCCGCCTACAGGCCCCAGCCGGATGCCGGGACGGGACTTCTCAACGGTGCGGCCATCAGGGAGTTCGGCCTGAAGCTCACCGAAGCCGTTGCGGCTCTGGGCGATGATCCCTCGGCCTTTCCGGTCGTTATCGGCGGCGACTGCTCGATTCTGCTCGGAGCCCTGGCGGGGCGTCGCCGCCAGGGACCTCTGTCCCTGGTGCACGTCGATGGACACAGCGACTTCCGCCATCCCGGCAACTATGATGCCGCTACGGTTGCAGGGGCTGTGGCCGGCATGGATCTCGCCTTGGCCACCGGGCGCGGTGAGCGTCTCCTGACCGAATGGCCGTGGGTTGATGCCCCGCTGGTGCCTGACGAACAGGTGGTACAGATTGGCGAGCGCGAAAGCCGCGACGCCGATTTTGCCTGGCCAGACATCGACACCACTGCCATCACCCGCCTCGACGTGTTCACCGCACGCGATCTCGGCTCCGCCGCGGTGATCGCCCGGACTCTGACGGTTCTGGGGCAGCAGCCGGATTGGCCATTCTGGATCCACCTCGACGTCGACGTCCTGGATCAGGACGTGATGCCGGCGGTCGACAGCCCGGGCAGTCCGGGCCTCGACGAGGAGGATCTCTTCCGCCTCCTGCGAGCGCTTGTCGCGCAGGAGCTCTGCGCCGGCATGACAGTGACGATCTACGATCCCGACCTTGACCCGCAACACGAATGTGCAGCCAGGATCGTCACCCTGCTACTAAGGGTATTCGAGCCCTAGTGGCGACGGGCTACTCCGCCACCTTGGCATCCGCAGCCTTGAAGACGAGTCGAAGTTTGCAGGCAGTTGGCTCAATCGGGAGGTGCGTGCACCCGGTCCAGAAAGTCGCGGATGAGCGCCACCATCTCATCAAGGTTGGTCTCCAGCAGCCAGTGGCCGCCATCCAGCACGTGAAGCTCGGCATCGGGTAAGTCGCGAAGGTAAGCGCGTGCCGACTCTTCTGGCATGTAGTGGTCGTGCGGTCCCCACGCGATCAGCGCCGGCGGCCGGTGCTCGCTGAGGTAGTTCCGATATTGCGCAAACCAGGCGCGGTTCTCCCTGAGCCCCGCGATGAGGCTAACAGCGATCTCCTTGCGCCTGGGTGTCATCAACGACCAGTGCAGCTTCCACAAGTCGGGAGGAATGCAAGCGGCAAGTTCGGGCCTGACATTGTTCAGGAACTCTTCCCGGAACGTCTCTTCATTCACCGCTTCAGCCAGTTTCTCTCGCATCTCGGAAGCTGGGAGCGTCCAAGTCTTCTCGATGTCGGCGTATTTCGGCCCCAGCGCATCTTCGTAAGGGATATCGGCATTCTGCAGGATGAGCGCCACCACGCGCTCAGGTGCCTTGATCGCCAGCCGTGCGCCGATTGGAGATCCGAAATCGTGCAGATAAAGAGCGAATCGGTTGATGCCCAACTCTTTCACGAAGCTGTCGAGAAAGGCGGCGTAACCGCCAAAGCTGTAGTCGAAGTCATCCGGCGTTCCGCTATAGCCAGCGCCGGGATAGTCCGGCGCGATCAGCCGCCAGCGGTCAGCCAGCCGCGGTAGGAGGTTGCGAAACTCGTAGGACGAGCACGGATAGCCATGCGGGAGCAGAACCACGGGTGCATCTTCCGGTCCGGCCTCACGGTAGAACGTATCGACATCGCCAATCATGATGCGACTGTGCCTGACGCGAGTATCCATGAGTATCCTCCTTGTTCTCTTCGCCAGTTCGAAGACCTGGAACGGTCAAAAGAAGGCCCCGGGGTAGGTCAAAGCTGACATGATGCCTGTGCGGCGCATGCCGGCGCATTCCTGTTCGCGCCGGCCGATCTCCGTGGCGTCAGCAGGAGTCCGCTTACCGATACGATGATCATGATAGCTCCTGCCAGCATCCAGATGGTCAGGGACTCATCAAGGAAGGTCCAGCCGAGGGCCACGGCGATCACCGGATTGACGAAGGTGTAGGTCGAAACGAGCGTGGGAGAGACCTGCTTGAGAAGCCAGATATAGGCTGCGAAGGCGATCAAGGTTCCTGCAACAGTCAGGTAGGCCCAACCGGCAATCGATGCAGTTGAGATTTCCGTGATGGTGAGCCCGCTCAGTTCGCCTTTCGTGATGCTGATCACCAGCAACGCGATCCCACCTGCCAGGAGTTCGAGTCCCGAGAGCGCAAGGGGCGGATACACGTCGGTCTGCCGCTCGGATATCAGCGTCCCAACGGCCCAGGAGAGTGAGGCGCCAAGCAACAGAAGCACATCACTCATTAATAACTCGCTGTCCCCTGACAAGCTTTGTCGCCACGCAATGAGGGCCACGCCAGCCACACCTGGGAGCAGGAAAGCGACGGCTCTCTTCGACGGCCGCTTCGACAGCCGGAGGACCACTTGCAAGAGAGCAATCCACAGTGGAATGGTCGCGAGCAGAACTGCGGCAAGCCCCGATGGCACCCTCTTTTGAGCTTCGGCAAGAACGCCGTGGCATCCAGCGAAGAACAGAATGCCGCAAACCGATGCAAGCAGAGCAATGGTGGCAGGCGGGCGGTCGGAACCTCTCAGCCTAGCGTAGCCATATAGGATAGCTCCGCCCGTAAGGCAGCGCGCGGCCATCAGCAGGAAAGGCGGCAAGGAGTGCAGAGCCACAGCCAGAGCAAGATAGGTTGAGCCCCAGATGACATAAATCGCCGCGAAGGCGCCGATGATCGCAATGCGGGTTCTTGAAAGTGGCATGCCCTGCCTCTAACCTGTTAAGGGGTTAGAAAGGAGAAACAGACTACACCGTCGTGAGTTCCAACATGCCCAACACTGACGAGACTACCCCTCAGCCTGGAAGTAGCTTGGTTCGGGAGGATCTTGCGATCCGGTTCGTGAACACCGCTGCCTGGCGGCTGCGGACACCGTCGGAGGAGCGGCTTCCTGATGCAGAGGCCCTCCTCACTTGGCTGAAGGCTAATGCCGTTGCCGACCCAGAGAGCCTGGATGCCATCTCTCAAGCTTGGCAGGGAGACCTGGAGCGTGCCCGATCATTTTATGAGACCGCAATTGGTCTGCGCGAGGCAATCTATAGCTTTTTCGTTGCGCGCATGACCGGCCATGCACCGCCTCCTGCGACCCTTGCCTTGTTCAATCAACTGCTCAGCCAAGGCAGCTATGGGGCGGAACTCGGATGGCGCTCCGGCGAACTTGTTTGGTGTGTTCGGCCTCAAGGCGATGATCTCGCGTTGCTGAAGCCCCTGATCGTTTCCGCCGCGGATCTGATGACAGGCCCAAGGGCTGGCCGGGTCAAGCAGTGTGAGGACGACCGCGGGTGCGGGTGGCTCTTCGTCGATGAAAGCCGAACCCAGAACCGTCGTTGGTGCTCGATGGGGGATTGCGGCAATCGAGCCAAAGCCCACCGTCACTACCAGAGAAGGCGTGAGACGGAGCAGTCCTGACGTCATTCTGACGAAGGGAAGAGTTGTAGGAAGTGGTTTAGGTATCTTCCATCGAAGCCGGTAGTCGATTTCCGCTCCTGGCACTTCTCGGAAGAAGCGCTTTGGTCTGCTCGTGAGGCGGCAAGCGGACCTTCATTTCATTTGCTGTTCGTTACTCTTTGACCCAGAGGGGACCTTCAACGGTGAGTGGACATCGGGCTGGGTCGGCGCGCACTGAGCGGATGGAAATCTCTTGGCGTGCCGATCAGTGCGATCGGACACTGCCTTGCCTGGGCAAGGTAAAGACCCGCTGCGGCTTCTCGACGTCTCGCAACTGATGGCGCCCAAGATCGACCAGAGGCTGATCCAGCTCCCGTGCCACGGCGTGCGAGACCAGCACTTGCTGGTCCAGTCGCTTGGCCAGATCCAGGAGCCTGCTGGCCCGGTTCACGGCCGGGCCGATCACCGTGAAGTCCAGCCGGTGCGGAGCGCCGACGTTGCCATAGGCCACCTCGCCGACATGCAGCGCCAAACCGTGGGCGAGAGGTGGGTTGCCTGAGGACCGACGCAGGACGTTCTCAGCCTCGGCTCTCCGGCAGAACTCCTGCGCCGCCACCAGCGCCTTCCGGCACGCTGCCATGCGGTCGTGCTCGCCCGAGGTCGGGAATATCGCCAAGACGGCATCACCGATGAACTTGAGCACCTCGCCGCCATGCACTTCGACCACTTCGCCGACGGTGCCGAACCAGGCATTCAGTTGGGCCAGCACCTCGGGGATGGGTGACTGCTCGGACAGGAGGGTGAAGCCGCGTAGGTCGGCGAACCAGATCGCCGCCTCGATCATCTCCACCGCACCGCGATCCACCCGGCCCTCGATGATGCGTTGTCCGGTGCGGGGACCGACGTAGGTGTCGAGCAGATCGACGGCGATGCGGCGCAGGACATGCCGCTCCAGGTATGGACTCAAGAGCCTGGTGGCGAACGCCAGTCCCTCAAGCGATGCCGGGTCAAAGCCTTGCGGTTGCTGCGTGGCGAAGGAGATCACCGCGGTCCGGGTCCGGTCCAGGAACGGCAGGGGATACATGACGTAATCCGTCGCGCCGGCCTGGCGCAGTTCCTCGAGAAGCGGCATGTCGGGGCAGGGGGCCTCGAGCCGGCGGCGGAACGGCCGTCCCGTCTCGTCGACGACACGGGTGGGACTGTTCAGGTACGACTCGGAGGTCGGCGCCGTGGCTCGGTCGGACGCACGCACCGACAGGCTTTCGTCCGTCCACACATGCTGCCAGCCGCTCACCTCCGGGTGCAGCACCTCCAGGCCCAGCGAGGCGCGCCAGACCGGAACCCCGGACCGGACGATTTCCCTGCAGAAGCCGGCGAACAGCCCCTTCACGGTGTCATGTGGGGCCTCGTTGGCCAGCCAGAGCGTGATATCCTCCGTTCTCGCCATCGGTCGTGACCTTTCCGTGCTGCCTCAACCGCCACCGGGCTGGTTCAGTCGATGGCAAGCGAGCTCGACAGTTCCCGGTGCGCTTTGACCTGCTGCTGTAGCAATGCAATCTTCTGCTCGGCAATGTCGATGGCGTCAGCGCCGGCAAGGAAGCGTCGCGGCAGCTCGTCCTGGTCCGTGAGCGTGATCAGGGCCCGTGCGAGCTTGGCGGGGTCGCCCCCCTGCTTGCCATTCTGGGACCTCCAGAAGGCGATCTGCGCCGTCCGCCGCTCGTGATAGTCCTCGACGGCGGGCTCCGCATAGTTGGTGGATTCCTCCGTGAGGAGCTCGGTGCGGAAGAAGCCCGGGTTCACGATCATCGTCTCGATGCCGAACGGGGCGACTTCGGTCTGGAGCGCCTCCATCCAACCGTCGAGGCCGAACTTCGAGGCGGAGTAGGCGGTGCAGAACTCGAAGCCCATCAGGCCGGCCGTCGAGGAGATCGAGACGATCCGGCCGGATCGCTGCTGGCGCATGGCCGGAAGAAAGGCCCGGGTCACGTTCATGGGCCCAAGCAGGCTTGTCGCGAGCTGACGATCCATCTGCTCGGGCGTCAGCTCTTCGAAGTACCCGGCATAAAAGCTGGCCGCGTTGTTGACCAGCACATCAATGCGCCCGAACCGCTCAAGCGTGGCCCGTGCGGCCGCTGTGGCGTCCACTGCGCTCGTGACATCGAGCTTCACGACAAGGAGGTTCTCGGACTCCCCGATGGCTCTTGCCACCCTGTCGGTGTTGCGACCGGTTGCAACCACCTTGTGGCCCGCGGCCAATGCGGCCTTGGCGATATCCAGACCAAGGCCTCGGCCTGCACCGGTGATCAACCAAACGTTGCTGCTCATCTCATCTTTCCTTTCGTTGATTCCAATCCCCGTTCGAGGCCGCTTGTGCTGCCGACGAACGGGAGGATGTCCATCGAGGGACAGCCTCACATGGCCTGAATGGTTGGCCGCACCAGAATTTCATTGAGTGTGATCCGCTTCGGCCGGCTCAGTGCGAACGCAACCACCTCGGCAATGTCCTGCGCCGGCATCGCCACGTTATCGCGGTAGTCCTGCGCGACCTTCTTGCTCTCATCGTGGGTGATGTGGTCGGACAGCTCCGTTGCCACGGCACCAGGCTCGATGACCATGACGCGGATATCGGGCTGAAGCTCGACGCGGAGCGCCTCGGACCAGCCGTTCAATCCCCATTTTGTTGCCGAATAGGCGGCAAAACCCGCCGGGGCGACACGCGCCGCGACGGAGGAAATGTTCACCAAATCGCCCTTCCTGGCGCGAAGCTGATCGAGGAAACCTCGGTCACGGTCATGGCGCCAAGAAGGTTGGTTTCGACCATCTGCCGGTGCTCGGATCGTTTGTCCGATGCAAAGGGCGCCGTCAGCATGACCCCGGCGTTGTTGATGAGGATGTCGGCGCCGCCAAGGTCCTGCTGGACGCGCTCAGCCGCGGCGACGATGGAATCCCGGTCGGTAACATCAGCTTGGATGGCAATGGTGCCGTTGCCCAATTCATCGGCAAAAGCGACGATGCGCTCAAGGCGCCGCCCCAGAAGGGCGACCCGATAACCCTCCTGAGCAAGCACCCTGGCCATGGCTTCTCCAATTCCGGAGGACGCGCCGGTAATCACCGCAACTCGGTTGGTATTACTCATAACAATCTCGTTTCATCTCTAATCTTGATCGGGTCGGCATCGATCCGGGAAGGCGGATGTTCTATCGGCCGACCACAAGAAGTGGCGGCGTCAGCAAGGTGCCGATGCCGCCGGAGGAACCGGGTTTGACCTTTCAAGCCTCCACCGGTTCCCCTTGGTTCTTACCGCAGGGGCGACATGCCGTTTCCACCCTTTGAACTTGTCCCGAGCTTGGCGCCGGTATCGATCATCGCCAGCATCGGCTCGCTCAGTCGCGCGCCCTGCACCTTGATCTGAGCGAAGCCGTCCTCGATCTCCTTGATGTCGGCGGCGGTCAACTGGACCTGAAGCGCGTCCATGTTCTGATCCATCTGGTCCTGTGTGGTCGGCCCTGGAATGGGCACGATCCACGGCTTGCGGGCGAGCAGCCAGGCGAGGGCGATCTGCCCAGGCGCCGCCTGATGGCGGGCGCCCACGCGCTGGAGCAGCTCGACAACGGGCCAGTTCGCGCGGCGCGCCTCGGGGGTGAAGCGCGGCAGGTTTGCCCTCAAATCCGCAGGGCCATGCACCATCAAGGGGGTGACGGTGCCGGTCAGATACCCCATTCCGAGCGGACTCCACGGCACGAACCCGATGCCCAGCTCCTCGCAGGTCGCGAGAACCTCCATCTCCGGATCGCGCGTCCAGACGGAGTATTCGTTCTGCACCGCCGTGACCGGCTGCACTTTATGCGCCCGGCGAATGGTAGCATCGCCCGCAGCAGACAGGCCGAAGTGACGGACTTTGCCCTCGCGGATCAACTCCTGGACCGCCCCGGCCACGTCCTCGATGGGCACCGTGGGATCAACGCGATGCTGGTACTGAAGGTCGATGTAATCCGTCTTCAGGCGCCGGAGCGACTGGTCTGTCACCTGCTTGATACGATCCGGTCGGCTGGTGACGCCCTGAACCTTGCCCTCTGGAGTGATGTCGAACCCGAACTTGGTGGCGATGACCACCCGGTCGCGCATCGGTGCCAGGGCCTCGCCAGTGATCTCCTCGCCAAGGAAGGGCCCATAGACTTCGGCAACATCGAAGAATGTAACGCCCCGGTCGTAGGCTGCCCGGATGATCCGGACCGCTTCCTGCCTGTTGGTCGGTGGGCCATACATCCCGGCGAAGTTCTGGCAGCCCATCCCCAGGGCAGAAACCTCAAGGGAGCCGAGCATGCGGCGCTGCGTGCTCGATGGGCGTGAACCCGTCCCTGAAGATCCCGTCGGTGCCGTCTGTGCTTGCCCGCCAGAGATAGGCAGCAGCGACGCTGCGGCCACTCCGAGCCCGGCCGCCAGTAACCTGCGGCGGCCCGGCATTGCGGGACCGCTGGTCTCGAGGTCGGTGTGTGATGGGTTTTTCATGCGGCTGGAACTCCAAGGGGCGGAGGGTCGTCCATGACGTCCTCCTCGTTCGGTAACTTCTCGGCTCCCTTCAAATTAATGCGTTCCAGCTATTCCAAAATCCGCATACTGGTTGATGTCTCATTGACCAGAGGTTCATAATGGACAAGAACCAGCTCGATGGGCTCCTGGCCCTGAAGCTCGTCGCTGATAAACGCAACTTCACCGCGGCGGCCCAGGCCCTCCGGGTCTCGCCGTCTGCGATCAGCAAGATGATCAGGCAGTTGGAGACGCGGCTGGGCGTAACCCTCCTGACGCGGACCACGAGGGCCACGAGCCTGACCGAAGCCGGCGAGAGGTTCCTGGGCCAGGCGGGTCCGGCACTGGAGCAGATCCTTGCTGCGATGGAGGATGCAGGGAGTTTCTCTGGGAAGCCTGCCGGTCGCCTGCGGTTGAATGCACCACAGATGATTTATCCGAATTTCCTGAAGGAGGTCGTTTCCAGCTTCTGCAATAAGTATCCCGACATCTCGGTAGAGGTTTGCCTGGAAAACGCGGCATCCGACGTCTTCGAGCGAGGCTTCGACGCTGGCATTCGCGTGTCCGACATCCTGGCCAAGGACATGGTCGCCCTGAAGCTGTTCGGCCCGATCCGTTATGCCGTTGCGGGTGCACCAGGATACTTCGATCAGTTCGGCCGCCCGAAACATCCGAAGGATCTGCTGTCGCATGACTGCATTTGCGTTGGGGTCGGCAACCGCATCTACGACGGTTGGGAGTTTGAGTCGAAAGGCAAGGCCTTCGAAGTGCAGGTCGGCGGCTCGCTCATCCTGAACAACTCACTGCTCGCGCTGGACGCGGCACTGGACGGCGTCGGGCTCATCTATGCGACTGAGGATTTGATCGTCGACAAGGTCGAAGCTGGCAGCCTCGAGATCGTTCTGGGGGAGTATGCCCCGACCAGTGCCGGGTATTACCTGTACTACCCGCAGCGCTCCCAGGTTCATCCGAAACTCCGGGCATTTATCGAACACGTGAGAAACTATCGAAGACTGTAGTTGCAATGTTGCTGTCTTCTCCCACAAGCGCAAAGCCGACTTTTTCTTGATGCTTATCCTTCATAGACGGCCTTATCAGAGGTTCTCCCTGTACAGCTTTGGGGTTCAGCATAAGGGTTGGAAACGCGGAAAGTCTCCTTTTGGCACGTTCCGGAAGTACGCCGAGCGTCCGCTATGGGGCTGAGAACGGACAAAGCTGCATTGAGCGACACAAGGAATGGCCGCCCGATTGGGCGGCCATTCGTTTCGATCAGTTCGCCGAGGTTTCACTACGATTACAGAAGAACCTCGTCTCACGCTTCATTGGGTGAGGCGGACCGATGCGCGCATTGAGGAAGCACTTTGCCGAATTATGGCTATCCTATGCGGACGTCCACAGTGACCTCCTGTAAACGCCGGCAAAGGATGCCGCAGGCCTTCCGCCAAGTCGCTGCGAAAGTTGAGCTTTATTTTCGAGTTTGCCTCACCTTCCCGCAGAAATACGCCATCAGTCTGCCTCACCTCCGAAAGTACGCGGTAGGTTTTTGTTTCGTAGAAGGCTGTTCATGGAATGCTGGATAGCAACTTGGTCATCTGCACGCAGTTTTCAGCCACGCCGGTCAACTCTGTTGGGTCCCAACTACCCTGCGCCCATCCTGTTTTCTCGTAATATCCTACTGCATCGGCTGCCGCATTCACGCGCAACTCCGTGATCCCAAGGCGCAACGCCTCCCCATCAATGAGATCGCTCAACATGCGGCCATGCCCTTCGCGCTGCCGCTCTGATCTGATGGCAACCAGTCGTACCACCCCGAGGGAACCGCGCTGATCGAGCCGCACAACCCCAATGGGGGCACCATCGAGGAGCAGGAGATAAGGCACATTACCCTCTGCACGATCATCCGGATGGTGCTCATTGTATTCAAACTGATGTCGACCAGGAGGAAACAGAACAGCACGTCTGATCGCGTGGAGTTCTCTCCAATCTTCCGCCGCCTCTACCTTCTTCAACTCGTACATGTGCTATCCACGTTGTCACTATCAGCCTTATCGAGAGGAAGGCATCCTCTCAGACGATTATGAAATTCCGATAATGTCCTTTATGGAACAGGCCCTGCATCTGTCGGCCTGACGACATAGAGTAACAATCCGGTGAGATCGCCATAAGGGCGTTCGTTCTGGTCCGACTTCCTGGTTTAGCCTGAACCCGACAACTCAACCGAGGTGAGGCGGGTGGCACCGGGCTTTCATGCGGCTTGCGCGGGATCCATCAAAGGTCTGCGCCTGCCCTTCAACGCCTGGCTTGCGCTGAATCGGGCGGGGATCACAACACTCGATCAGCTCAGGGCACGGGCGGACCAGATTGAGCGGCTCGATGGGACCGGACCGAAGACCGCCCACACGATCAGATAGGAACTCGCCCGGATCGGGCCGGCTGCTTGTCATGACGCTACAGACGGGTGATGACGTCGATCAAGAGGGCAAGCACCGTGATTCCCAGGACCGAAAGCCAGATCAAACCACGGCGGACTGTCCGATCGTGCTGCCTCAAATGGGCTTCGCTGCTTTCCAGCTTCCGCAGCTTGTCCTGTCGTTCACGGTCGTAATGGCTCACGTAGGCTTCTCCGGCGCGGCAGGCCTTATGCCTCATGCGCGCGCGAGACAATTATCCGGAAAGTTCCGATAAAGGCCCTTCATAGAACAGGCAAGAACCGTTCTGCAGGGCCGAGTTCTCCTCCATCCGACGTCGACACCACCCAGAAATGGGATACACCGGAGCCAGCAGAGCGAGTCGGTTTGGGTGCAATCACATCGGCCCTTTGGGCGGTCGCGTGCCTTTTGCGCGACTTGCCTGCGTCAGCATGACACCTTTTAAAGTGTAGCCGATCATCGGCTGAGCCGGTATCTGCGCTCGCATGCTTTGATTGTCTTAACCTCAGTTCAATTCAGAATGATTGAGCTTGCTATTCTGTCTCTTCTGCTTCAGCAGGTGCTGCAGCACTTGTTATCGGTGGCATAATCCAGGTTGAATACAGGACTATACTCTTAGGCAATGATAAAAGTACAATCCGCCAAGGCTCATCGCGCCAACCGGCTGTTGGCTGCTCTGGAGCCGGAGGACTTTGCCGGCCTCGAGCCGCACCTGGAGATCGTCAACCTGCACCAACGGCAGGTCCTGTGCGCGGCAGGCGACACCATGCGGCACGCCTATTTTCCGCACGACACGGTGATCTCGCTCCTGGCCGTTATGGCGGACGGGAGCTCGGCGGAGATGTCGCTCTGTGGCCGGGAAGGGGTCGCCGGCCTCATCAATGCGAGTGTGACCCGTCAAGCCTTCGGGTGCTATGTGGTCCAACTCACCGGCACGGCGTCTCGGATCGACCTCGACACGATGACCGCGGCGATCCACGCCCGCCCGAACCTCCAGCGCCTGCTGCGCCATTTCACGGAAGCCACTATGGCGCGCATACTTCAGTCGGTGGCCTGTAACGCCCTGCACAGCGTGGAAGCCCGGTGCTGCCGCTTTGTCCTGATGCTCCACTCCCGCGTTGATCACGATGCGTTGCCGATCACGCATGAGTTCCTGGCCGAGCGGCTGGGGGTTCAGCGCTCGACCGTGAGCAGCGTCATGGGCAAGCTCCAGGCCAGAGGGCTGATCCAGCAGGGCAGGGGCGGCATCATTGTCACCGACCCGAGCCGCCTCGAGGACGCGGCCTGTGAATGCTACAGCAGGATTCGCGCTGTTGATGCGCGCCTGTTGCCGTACGCGACCCACTCAAGGTAAGCCCGCGCTCGTGCGAACTTGCGCCGCCCACGCGCAAGTTTCCCAGAGGCACGACGGCGCCATCCCACCGTGTTGGGTCATCTCAAGGCATCGTCATCTCATAGGCGTTTGCTGGCAGTTTGCCGATTTTTGGGCCGGGGTGTTGTTCCAGCACCCTATGCAACGTCGTTGGCTACGGCTCCTGCATCGTTTGCCTGAAGCTCGCTTGCAAGGATGCCGGCGTTCTGGCGGATCTTCGCTTCGACCTCAGCCGCGATGGCTGGATTCTCCTTGAGCATGATCTTGGCGTTCTCACGCCCCTGACCGAGGCGCTGGCTGTCATAGGAGAACCAGGCGCCCGACTTCTCCACCACGTTGGCCTTCACCCCAAGGTCGATCAACTCGCCCATCTTGGAGATGCCTTCGCCGAACATGATGTCGAACTCGACCTGCTTGAAGGGCGGAGCGACCTTGTTCTTGACCACCTTGACGCGCACCTGATTGCCGATCGGCTCATCGCGATCCTTCAGGGTCGAGGTTCGGCGGATGTCGAGGCGCACGGAAGCATAGAACTTGAGGGCGTTGCCACCGGTCGTCACCTCCGGGCTACCATAGGTGACGCCGATCTTCATGCGGATCTGGTTGATGAAGATCACCATCGTGTTGGTGCGATGAATCGAGCCGGAGAGCTTGCGCAGGGCCTGGCTCATCAGGCGAGCCTGAAGACCAGGACGGCTTTCGCCCATCTCACCCTCGATCTCGTCCTTGGGCGTCAGGGCCGCCACCGAGTCAATGACCAGAACATCCACAGAGCCCGAGCGGACGAGCGTATCGGCGATCTCGAGCGCCTGTTCCCCATGATCAGGTTGCGAGACAAGAAGATCATCCAGGTTGATGCCAAGTTTCCGAGCATAGATCGGATCCAGAGCATGCTCAGCATCGATGAAGCCGCAGACGCCGCCATTCCTCTGAGCCTCGGCGATGGTCTGGAGGGCCAGCGTCGTTTTCCCGGAGGATTCCGGTCCATAGATCTCAACGACCCGGCCGCGGGGCAGGCCGCCAACGCCCAAAGCGATATCCAGTCCCAGGGACCCGGTTGAAATAGCCTCAATGTCAACCACCTGATCACCGCCCAAGCGCATGATCGAGCCCTTGCCAAAGGAACGTTCGATCTGAGCGATCGCCGTTTCGATGGCCTTGTTCCTGTCGGTGCTCATAACGGCTCAGCTTTCCAAAACTGGTTGTGGAGAAAGATACCTCATTGAGCCCCGGAATACCAGAACAAAACGGGAACAAGACGACGCAGGCGGCATCCACGCTCTCTGAGTGAGCCTACGGCGACAGTCTAGGTTGAGCCGGCGTCGTTTGCGGCCCCAAGCACGGCAGATTGCCCCTGGAACTAAGCTGCGTGGAATTCTCGCCTGTCCTGGGCTTGTCGCTCCGATTCCCAGCTCGATGAGCGCGATCATCCTAGCCCTGGTCTGGAACAGGATTGGGAACTGCGGCCCGATAACCTTGTCTCGATGAAAAGGGCTGCCGTAGAGCGGTCACACTTGACGTAGAAACGGAGTGTCGCCCTCATCTTCAAGGGGTGAGGCGGGCTGATGCGCGCATCGAGGAAGCACTTTGCCGAATTAGGGCTATCCTATGCGAGCGTCCTCATCTGTAGAGGATACCAAAGGATGGCTCAGGTCCTCGGCTACGAGATTGATTTATTACGGCTGTATTTTCGAGTTTGCCTCAGCCATGCGCAGAAAAGCGCCCTCAGTCTGCCTCATCCTGAAGGTGATGGGTGTGTGAGTCCGCGAGGACCGTTTCTGGAATGGCCGAACAACACAGAGCAGTGTTTTCACATTGTGAGGTGAGATAGTCTTTGACCGTAGGATCAAATCACGAATGGCCGTACCACACCGTCATACCCACGCGTGGTACAAAGAGCTAAAAGGTATTTCACGACCGTCTTGCCATAGTATCGTCACGGCTAACGTTCGGGATCATGCATCGAATGGCTCTGTGGGAGTGAGTCAATCATGCCGATGTCAGACAGATACTTCTTCCATCTTGTCTCCCCGCATGCGGTGATCCCGGATGAGGAGGGGGTGGATATGTCGACCAGCGAGGAGGCCCTGTCCCAGATCCTGCAGGCGGCGAATGAGTTCATCAACGAGGCGCTGTCATTTGATGAGTGGCAGGGTTGGTCGCTTGAGATTACCGACGGCATCGGCAGCATGGTCCTGAGCATTCCCCTTACCGATTTTGATCAGAGGCGAAGCCCTCGGCATTGAGGCTGCGCAATTCCGAGAAGCGCCTTTTTGACAAGCGGTTCCGCTCGGTTGCCGTTGACGCCGCTCGGCACCAGGCGCAGAATCAAAGCCTGTGATGGTTGAGCGCGGCGATCGGAATCCCGGTGGCGGCCCGCCGCTCCCCCACAAGCAAGGCCTCGGATTGCCCCCCGAGGCCTTCGCCGTATCCAGGTGCGAATTTCCGGGAAGCGTCAGTATGGAACAGGGGGCAGCGGCGTTGGTGTTAGCACACGGGAAAAGGCGGTGGGCTCGTAAACTTGCCGATAAATTTAGCTGTCGAGTTGCAGAGGAAGGAGGGATGCATGCCTGACTTCAAGCAATTGGCCGGAGGACAAAAGCCTGCAGATGCGGAGAGATGCATTCTCATCGAGGTCATTCACGAACCGGCCATCGGGAAGCAATACACTGTGACCGGAAAAGGCATTGAGCCGAACGACCAGATGAAAAGAAATCAAACATATCGCACGCTGGAGGAGGCGCGTGAACGGGCTCTGGAATGGGCCCAGGCCGTGGAGGTGCCAATCATCTACTTGAGCAGCGACATTGCGCGCACGGAGCCGTAATTTCCGAGAACCGCCTTTATGGAGCGCCTGTATGCAATGACTCCAAAAGGCCTGTCGACGGTTAGTCCCTGCCCAGCAAATGCTGGGCCAGCAGGGCGAGAACCACAGCGTTCAGGAGAACCATCAGGAGCAGGACGCGCCGGGCCATCCTCTTATGCCGAGCCAGTTCGCCGTTGATGGCTTCCAGTTTCTGAAGCTTGTGTTGCTGGTCGCGGTCGTAGTCGTTCATGACACCCCGGTGTAATCGGTTACACGGAGAGAAGACTGTCAAACGATGTCAGAACCCGTTAGACAAGTCACTGATTGTCCTCATTAGACATGTCACAGCCCATCGGGTCCCAGGCGGAGGTTATTGACTGTCTGGCGGCACTGCAGGTCATTGCTGGTGACTGCGCAGAATTGCTATAGAGGCCCATGGCCGATTTGTACCCACTCATTGAACCCGAGGTTCTTAGCGAAGCTTGTGATCGAATTATTGATGGCTGCTCCCAGTTACGATGAGCAAGTCTAAGGCAATAGGGAGCATACGAAACGTAATGTATCAAAGAAGAAGAAAGCATCTTGGCTTAATAGGATTTGGCGCGTTTGGTCGCCTGATATATCCTTATCTTGCAAAAGATTTCGAGGTCAAAGTCTTCGATCCAGAACTACCTGTGAAAGGATCATGCGCACCGGAGTACGTAACGCTTGGGGAAGCGGCCAATTCCGAAGTTGTGATTATAGCTGCGCCAGTCCAGGCTGTTAGAGACGTCGCGCGACAGATTGCACCGGTTCTAAGAAGAGGTACCTTGGTGTTGGACGTCGGATCAGTAAAAGTACTACCTGCTGAAATTCTCAGAGCCGAGCTCCCTGTTGATATTGATGTCATCTGTACTCATCCCCTGTTTGGTCCGCAAAGCGCAGCAACCGGTCTAAATGGGCTGAAGATCGTGCTCTGTCCGATACGTGGGCACCGCCTCGAAGCGACTAAGGCTTGGCTGGAGGCACTTTCCCTAGAGGTCATCGTTACGACGCCAGAAACACACGATCAGCAAATGGCAATCACACAAGGGATTACGCACCTGATTGCCAAAGTGCTGGCGGAAATGGGCCCGTTGCCGACCGAGATGACTACTCCAAGCTTCGAACTGCTTGTGAGAGCTACTGAGATGGTACGCTACGACGCGGCAAGCGTATTCCGCGCCATTGAGCGAGAAAATCCGTATGCGAAGGGGATCCGCGAACGGTTTTTTGCTTTAGCGGATTCCTTGAGAGTTGAACTGGAGAACAACCACTCGGCCACATAGAGCAAGAGCGCCGCAATTTCGCAGAAGGCCGTTTATGGAAGTAGGGCTACTCGGCGTAGGCTACCCAGCCTTTGATGCTTAAACCAGCATAGAACAAGCTGACGTTCGAAAATCCTGCTTGGCCCAGCATTGTCACCTCTTCCTCTGGTGACAGGATGGTCAGCCTGCTGCTTATTGCTTGACGGGCACGCTCAGCATGGGCGGGATCAGTTCCATTCGATAGGCCAAAGGCGACATGGCGGGCGATCCATAGCGACCGCTCAGGCTCAGTCTGCGGGAAACTGAGATGGACTAGGATAAAGGGCGCGCCGATCCTCAATCGATGCCGAACTTGTTTTAGGGTTTCGAGCCGTTGGTCGTGAGGGATAAAATGGAAGGTTAGTATCGATGTAGCAGCATCGAAAGGACCTTCCGGGGCGTCAGTAATATAGCCTTCATGCAACTGTATGCGTGCGGTATGCGGCTCCACCACCTGTTCGGCTAGCCGAATCATATCGGGAGATGGATCCACGCCATCGAATGACCATCCTGAATGCGCTTCCGCGAGCGCCTTGAGTTCTTGTCCTCCACCTGCTCCTAAGACTAGCACCCGACCATTCGGAGGGGTGCGCTCTGCGAGTAACAGCGCTACCATACGGTGAAGGCTGGAGTAGCCTGGAACCTGTCGAGGCGGGCCTTCAGAGTAAGAACTGGCGGAATGTGCATCAAAGGATGGTGCCGTCATGACGCGCTTCTGCTGCCTGTGAGGTCAAGTGTCAAGACAACGAAGTCAGAGAGGATCTACAACGAGTTTCCGAGAAGGCCGTTTATGGAACGCTCCTCACGCCCTCACAGCGTCCAGATTTGACGATACGAGGCGGGTTGCCCGGAGGGTGGCCCCATGTTGAAGCCGTTCACGACTGAGCGCTTGGCAATCCGTCAACTGGAGATGCAGGATGCTCCGGAGCTGGCCAGGATCAGCGACACCCCGGCCATAAGCCAGTGGATGTCATTCATGGACGGTGGCTTCCCGCTGGAGAAGGCGGAGGCCCTCATTGCCAGCCAGAACGACACCAAGAAATACGTCTTCGCGGTGCGGCTCCCCGATGGAACTCTGATCGGGGCCATGGGGATGCTCGATTACCCGGATGGGACCATCGAGGTTGGATACTGGTTGGGTGTCGAGTACCACGGCCAAGGCTACGCGTCGGAGGCACTGCGGGCGATGTTGGATCAGATCGCGGCCCATCCTGATCTGGCCCACCGTTCGATCTTCGCTCAATGCCGATCTGATAATGCGGCCTCGATCAAGGTTTTGACAAAGACCGGCTTTTACGCGACAGGGCGTCCCGGCCCTGGACCTAACCGGATCGAATTTGCCCTCCGGTAGGACCGTTTGCGCGACAATGATGGATAAACTTTTTCGCGAAACGGGACGTTATGGAGCAGGACCGATGCAGCGAGTGGCTGGATAGGCATATCACACCACCCGATCTCATAGCGAAAAGCCCGCCTCTGCGCGTGAGGCGGGCTGATGCGCGCTTTGAGGCAACACTGTGCTGAATTAGGGCTATCCTATGCGGGCGTCCTCATCAGCTGTAGACGTTGTCAAAGGATGTTGCACGCCATCCGCTAGCCATTTGGCGCACCAAGGCTTCACTTTCAAGTTTGCTTCAGCCATTCGCGGAAAACCGCCGTCAG
The DNA here is from genome assembly GCF_055792825.1 of Microvirga sp. GN3. Lineage (NCBI taxonomy): Bacteria > Pseudomonadati > Pseudomonadota > Alphaproteobacteria > Hyphomicrobiales > Methylobacteriaceae > Microvirga > Microvirga sp. GN3. The sequence continues at coordinate 4,954 of NZ_JBVVAK010000073.1, read as the reverse complement.
TCTGCCTCACCTTTGAAGATGAGGTCGGTCGCCTAGCTACCCAGTGCGCCAAGCATGTCAACCTAGTCAATCGACCCTCCACCACGTTGAATGCGAAGTCGCACCGTTGAAATCCCGACCATGACAAACGCTTTTAGCGCGGTTCGAAACGGAGTTTGATCAGAACAGCTTGCGATAGACGACAAATCCAGAGTGCTCGGCCACCTGATTGTAGAGGTGCATCGCAGCAAGGTTGGTTTCGTGTGTCTGCCAATACACCCGAGGCGAACCTGCAAGCTGCGCCTGCTCATAGACGCCCTGGATCAGAGCTTTGCCGACGCCTTTTCCACGTGCCTCCTTGCTGGTGAACAAATCCTGCAGGTAACAACTTGGTCCGATGGCTGTCGTGCTGCGGTGGAAGAGGTAATGCGCCAGGCCAAGCAAGCGTCCGTCGCCCTCAGCCACAAGAGCATGAACCGGCTGATATGCGTCAAAGAAGCGGGCCCAGGCCATCTGGGTGACTTCAGGGGCGAGTGCTTTGGCGCCCGACCGCCCATAGAACGCGTTATATCCCTCCCACAACGGAAGCCATTGCTCGTAATCCTGCCGGGTGACGGAGCGGACAAAGAGGACACCAGACTTGTGTAATCCTGTGTTTGGAAGCATTGCTCAGGGTTTTCGGTCATCTTGCCCGATGAGCCCGCTCGTAGTCCAACGGCCCGATCCGACATGGGATGACCGGGCTCCTCAAGCTCTGTTTGACCTCACCGGATCAGGAGAAAGTCGTGTCAGCTTGATGCCGCTTTTGGTCTTAACGGGCTAACCTAAAAGTCGGCCTGGTGTAGGCGAGCGTAAACCCTGATTTCCCGGCATTCCGCGAGCTGGCGTTTGTTGGGCGGGCAGACAGGCTCGCTAAATCGTAACCCGCGCGGTGTGCTGCCGCTAAACGTGCGCGGATTAGTGCTGCTTGAACGCCACGACCACGATACTCGGGCAGGGTACTGTCGATGTAGAGATGGGCGACACCACCAAATGGCGTCTCAATCAGGGAAAGACCAGCCGAACCCGCAATCTTGCCATCAACTCTGGCAAAGTAGAGTTTGGTATCGGCACGCCGGACTGCAATCTGTGCCAGGGTTCGCAGAAGTTCCGGAGGCCTTTGACCGGACAGAAATCCAGAGACCGAGTGCGAAACAAAGTCCGATAGCTCATCTATCGCCACCGGCTCGACAACGACATCATCATTCCCTGCGGCCTCGACTTCAGCCTTCCCCAGCACCTTTGCAAAGACATTCACGAAAGCGTTCACGACATACCCGCGACTGGCGAGCAGGGTCAGAACGTCGCTAGCCACATACGGGCAAACATCGATCTCAGGCGTCAGACCGCACTTCGCATATACATCTTCAACCTCAGCCAAACTCGAGATCGTGGGGCGCTCAGTCATTGCGAAACCCGCTATGTGGTTCAGCTTCCGACCAAAGGCTTTAAGCGTTACCGCAGCAATTCCTCCCGCAATCGGGAGGGCATAACACTTTTCATGGGGAGAGATTTGCGCAAATGCTTCGACTTGACGCTGAAGCTGGATCGCTTCGGCATGTTCTAGCCGCTCTGCAAGTGCAGAAGTCGTCAATGTCACCATCGTTTCGATTGCACCCTAATCGCAGGAAGAAAGAGGTCGTTTACGGCCCCCTAGCTGTGCTTGAAGATCTGTACGGCAATTTGTGGGAACTCGTCCAGTTCACGGACGGTCGTGACGGAACGCGCTGCAAAGCTGGATTCCCCGAAGGGGCGTTATAGACCCAGCAAATGAAACCTGCGGCTGAATACGCGTCCCACAGGACCTGATCCGAGCTTAAGACAGCCCGCCCCACGAGGTGAGGCGGGCTGATGCGCGCTTTGAGGAAGCACTTTGCCGAATTGTGGCTATCCTATGCGAGCATCCTCAACAACACATAGCAAAAAAGTCTCGACAGAACGCTTAGCCGTTCTGCCACACGTATTGCATCTCAAGCATGTCCCGTTTCACACCATAGAGGCCGGAGTGGGCTGACTGCCACAATAGAGTAGGGCAGTTCCGATACATTCCTACGCGGCAGTAAGGTTGAAAACTTCTTGACATGCAGGCGCGGCGGGCGAAAACCAATTCGTTCTTTCAACCGAGGATGAGATGAGTTCAAGCAGCGTGACGCGGGCCGATCTGGCCCGTGCGGTATCTCAAGCGGCCGGATTGTCTCAAGCAGAGGCTTCGACGCTCGTCGGAACGGTTCTGTCAGAGATCAGCGACTGTCTCATGACTGGAGAGACGGTCAAGATTTCTGGCTTCGGCACGTTCGTCCCGCGCCGGAATGGCAAACGAAACGGACGCAATCCCAAGACAGGTTGTGAGGTGGCGATTGAGCCGCGCACGGTGATCTCGTTCAAGCCATCGGATGTTCTGGTCTCGCACCTCAACCAAGGACCTCGTCGGCTGGCCGCGGAATAGGACTTGGGTCGGAGCGGCACTGGAGAGCATGCGGCTTTGTGGGCAGCTCTGCCGCCTTGGCCTCTGTCCTCACTGACGAGCCAGTAGCCGTGTCGCGATGGCGTGCCCTGAAACCCTTTCATCAGTGACTGCCCGTCGGATCCTGATGCTCCCCTTCTTGGTCATCATGCTCACCAATCACAAGCTAGAGCGCCGGATTGGAAATCAGACTCCTGGGCTTCTGTGCGAGACCGAGCTGTGATTCACTGCTTGGAACGGGAGGTGGATCATGGGTCATTGCTATTCCCTGGATCTACGGGTGCGCGTTGGACAGAACCCTAACGCAGGCAAAGCAAACGGTAAGGCCGCGCCCTGCTTGCACGGCTTCGGTCTTTAGAACTGGCAGAGAGGTCAGTACTCTGTCAGCGACTAGAGACTGTCTTGGCAAGGCTGCTCGCAGCTTCGGAGACGAACTCTGTT
>NZ_JBVVAK010000073.1:0-2021 GCF_055792825.1 Microvirga sp. GN3 | reverse complement strand
CGCGCTTCCTGTGCCACCGCGGCTTCAGCTATAAAAAAAGCCCTGATGGCGGCGGAGTGCGCACGCGCCGACGTGCGGGATGAGCGCCGCGTCTGGACTAGTCAGCGTCAGGTCCGCATGCGCCAAGAGCCGCACCGGCTGGTGTTTCTCGACGAGACTTACGTCAACACCAAGATGACCCGCCTGCGCGGGCGCTCGCGCAAAGGCCAGCGGCTGCGCATGAAAGCTCCCTTTGGACACTGGAAAACCCATACCTTTGTGGCCGGGCTGCGGTGCCACGAGTTGAGCGCCCCGTGGGTGATTGATGGTCCGATCACCCGGTTGTCGTTCGAGGCTTACATCGAGACACAGCTCGCGCCGACGCTGCGCAAGGGCGATGTCGTGATCCTCGACAACCTGGCGGTCCACAAGAGCGAAAGGGCCGCCCAGTGTCTGAAACAGCGAGGGGCCTGGTTCCTGTTCCTGCCTGCTTATTCGCCCGATCTTAATCCAATTGAACAGGCCTTCGCCAAGATCAAAGCCCACCTGCGCAAGGCCGAGGCCCGAACGTTCGACGCGCTCTGGCGAGCGCTCGGTGACATCTGCGATTTGTTTGAGCCACATGAGTGTTGGAACTTCCTCAGGGCCACCGGATATGCGTCTGTTTAACCGTCCGATGCTCTAGTGGCCCCTGATCTTGCAGCAACCGGCCACGAGAGCCGCGCGATGATCGAACGATGGGGCTCACGGCACGCAGTACGCACCGCGCTGGGCTTTGCGGCCTGTCTTGCCGGCTCTGTCACATCAGCGAGCTTTGCTTGTCTCTACTGTCCCTCGCGCGCATACCGGATTGTGCACTTTCAATGGCTGAGGCCGCCAGGGCTCATCGCCAACGTGGCCTTTCCTTGCTTGGAGTGACAACGCCCGTTTAGGCGTTCGTTGTTCCCGGCTCCAACCGGCTTTGGATCGCTACGACGACTGCCGAAGACAGCTTTTACGTGCTCAATGTGTCAACGCCTTTTCGGGCATCATTGAGGAATGATGCGAGGAAATCAGCCACGTGCCGTTCTTGTACTCGTAGGTATAGGTGTAGCGGGCCGGAACCTGCGAGCCGTCCTTGAACGTGAAGGTGTAGGTGCCCGCGTCCACTGCTGAGTTGCAGCCGATCTGGATGACGCGGCTGTCGATTGTGCCGCGCGGGTGGTTCGCCAAGAAGTGCTCGAAATAGTCGATGCGCTCGGCCTGGGTCAGGCGCGGTTTGTTCGACAGCGTCGGGAGCAGGATGGCGTCGGTGGCGTAGTTCTTCGCCACTTCCGTGGCCTTCAGCGTGGCGAGGGAGGCGTTCCAACGGTCAAAGAGCTTGGCGATGTCGGCCTCACTGATTGCAGCGCAGGTTTGGGAGGAGGCCGCCGCGGCGGGCTGAGCCTGAACGACAGCAAAGGCAAGGGTAGCGGCAATCACAAAACGCATGATGGGGTCCTTCTGACGGTCCCGCCGGGCACTCCCCGGGGCCGACCGCGATGAACTTCTTAGTCTCGCGACCGTGGCCGAGCCCCTGTCAGATCTGACAGTTTGACGGGCTGTTATGATCCTGCGCTTTGCCTAACCCGGTTATCGAGGATCAAGGCACGATCTATGCGGCGGCCTCCTCGGCCGGGACAGTATCCGTGTACCAGTTGAGCAGCGTTAAGTTCAGATCACCCTGAACGATTCCGCTGCCGGTCCCTATTGCCGGAACAGGAGGGTACAGCGTGAGTCTACTCCCGTCCCGTTGCCGGGACTTGGCTAGGGGGCTGTCGCAAACTCGAAGTAGAGGCATTTTTCAGCGCCATTTTGCGGCGCGGCCAAGACGCTAGGTCATCGATTTTGTAGCAGCCGGTCAGCGCGACCCTACAAGTATAGGCAAGTAAAAAGCGAGTTTGCGACATGTGTGGACGCCCGCTAGAGCGCAAGAAGAATCTTCAGGTTTGATGCAGCGCGTGGTCAGGGTCTGACATGTGTGCGGCCTCTGATGCGGCCGTTCACATGCCGCGGGCCCGGAT